>JBDSSU010000223.1:0-20949 GCA_039928635.1 Opitutaceae bacterium
CGAGGCGCCGCCCGAGTTCTTCCGCCTCCGCAAAGCGGTGCCGCGTCTGCAACACATGTCCACGCAGGAGCCACGCTTCGTTCTTAAGATTGTAATCCCGCTCCAACGCATCGGCCGCCACTCCCGCCAGGGTGAAAAAACCTGGATCCGAACTCGCGCGCGCCTTGGCGACCATCAACCAACCCAGCCGCTCCAACTCAGGTCCCACCAGCGCGGTCCGCTGCAGCCGAAGCTGGCTCGCGCGAATTTTGGCATCGAGCGGACTCGAATCCCGCGGCGCGATCAGGAGGATCGCCGGAACCACGGGCCGCGCCACGGCAGGAGGGGTGGCGGAGGAAGTTTCGGCAGCGAACACGCCGTCGGTTGCGAGCATCAGGCCGAGCAGGGCCGCGAAAAGATTTCGTTTCACGACAGAGGGGTTCATCACCTCCTCTTACGCGCCTGCCCGAACTTGGGATGCAGGTTTCACTCCCGCCGTCATCCGCGACTCCTCACCCACAACTCTGCACGCACGCCCAACTATTATAACCCGAAAAACTCAGACCAAAATTCAACCAAGGCTTTTGCCACAGAGGACACGGAGCTCGGACCCAGAGGCCCCAGAGCAAGACACGATGTTTGGCTCTGTGAACTCTGGGTCGGCGCTCTGTGCCCTCCGTGGCAAAAAATCTTCACGAAAAGTGTGAGGCATGCGGGCTAACGGAGGCTTGACGCGTTGCCGCAGAGTGGTTCGTGCAGCCTCCCGATCCTGCCGGGAAATTGCCCCCCTCAGATGTGCTTCGAGTCGGCTTCGTCTTTTTTCGCGTAGCCGCTGTCCTGGCGCTGATGATTCACCTGATTTTTTTTCAGATAAGCCTGGTAAACATCATCCGCCGTCATCCCGAGGGTCTGCGCGAGCGAGACGAGAAAGTGAAACAGGTCCACGACTTCGACCTTCGCATTCTGCTCATCAAATTTCTGGTACTTCGCCCACCATTTCCACGGCACGGAATCGATCAACTCGGCCGTTTCCTGCTGCATCGCACGCGTGTAATTGAGAATCCACTTGGCTTTTTCCTCATCGGTGGGCGGCGGAAGACTGACTCCGATGCGCTCATTGAGCGCGTTTTGCATCCGGAAAATTTCTTCAAGCTTGTCCATCGCGCGACGCTGCAAACCGGTCTGAAGAGTGGCAAGCCCGACTTCGACCGGCGCGGTTTGTCACGTGATCCGTGACAAACTCCCGGGGCGCGCGGCGGAATTAGCAGTTGCCGCCGGGGGGAAACTGGGGAACGGTTCAGACCTTAATGCACACGTCGAGCGCGAATTCCGCGTTCCGGGTGCGTACAACAATCAGGGCTGCTCCCATCCCCGGTGAGCCCCTGGCAACCAACAAAACAGCACATGTCAGATACAGATACGTCCGGCGCGCCGACTTCGGCTTCCGCTGAGACAGCCGGCACGACGCCTTCCACGGCTTCGCCCGGGAACACCCAGCCGTTCGGCACGTTCGGCGCCGCCCGCGGCTCCGGCCTAGCGCGTGGAAAACGCGCCACCCCCACCACCGCACCCGCGGCCGGCACGGGTAGCTACCAGCCCAGCGCCCTCGAGGTGATCCGTGCGGCCAGCGAGTACAAGAATCCGTTCACGGGCGAAACGTCCGTGGGCGCGCCAGTTGTCAACGAGCCTGCTCCCCAGGCCGCTCCACCCCCAGCTCCTGCTCCCGTCGCATTCCAACCGAGTGCCCCCGTCGCCAGGCCAGCTCCCTCCCCTGCCCTTGCTCCTGCCCCAGCTGCAGCGCCAGCTTCGGCAGCGGCCCCCTCGACCGGTGAACTTTTCCCCTTCACCCCGAGCGGCACCACGGAACGGGCTTCTGCTGCCAGCACCGCGCCTGCGGAAAAACCGGAGCTGAAAATCCTTCCGCCCACGGAAACCAAACGTCCCGCCACCAGCTGGGAATCCGGTCCCTCCGCCGCGGACGATCGGCGCAACGAGCGTCCTACGTTCCGCCCGGAACGCCGTGAGTCGAAGCCGTACGAGCCCGACCAACGCGAAGGCAAAGCTTTCGAGCCGCGGGAACCGAAACCGTTCGCTCCGCGTGAACCAAAACCATTCGCACCGCGCGAGCCACGTCGTGACAACCGTCAAGGCGACTCACGTTCGAATGGGTCAGCGCAGCAGTCTTACGCGCCGCGTGCCCCTCGCCCGGAAATCTCCGCTCCCGCAAAACCGGTCGGCTTCTTTGGCTGGCTGAAAAGCCTCTTCAGCGGCCCCGTGGAAACGCCCACGCCCACTCGCCCCGAGGGTGAGCAACGCCGCGAGCGCGATGGCGATTTCAACCGTGACGGACCACGGCGCCGCCATCGCGGCGGACGCGGTCGCGGTGGATTCCAAGGTGAGAACCGCGGGCCACGTGACCAGCAGTCGTATCAACCCAGGGACCCGCGCGACGAGGCCAGCCCCTCGCCTTCTTCCGAGGGTGGCGAACGCGGCTACAGCGACGGCGCGGGCCAAGGCCAGGGCGAATACCGCGAAGGCGGTGGCGGCGGACGCCGTCGTCGTCGTGGAGGCCGTGGACGCTATCGCGGCGAAGGCGAAGGTGGTGGCGGTGGTGGTGGTGGTGGCGGTGGTGATCGCGGCAACGACCCGCGTCCCGAAGGCCAGCAAGGTGGCGGAGCGATCTAAGTAGGAACGATCATTCGTTAAAACTTGCCAAGCCGCGCCGCACTGCGCGCATTTCAAAGGCGTCCCTTCTGCTCCGCAGGAGGGGCGCTTTTTTTCTGGGAGCGCACGCCGCGCAGGCGGGCGACCCCGTCATCATTCGCTCACGCTCGCGCAGCCACGCTTCCTTTCCATGGCCGATCTCATCGTCAACGGCGGCAAACCTCTCGCCGGCACTATCACTCCGTCCGGCAACAAGAACTCGGTGCTGCCGATCTTCTGCGCGACGTTGCTCACCGATGAACCGGTCACGCTGAAGAACGTCCCGGATATCACCGACCTGGACAAACTCGTCACCTTTTTCCGGACACAGGGTTCATCCATCGAGTGGGATCGCGACAAGGGGGTGATGCGCGTGGATCACTCCACGTTCAAAAACCGTTTGGTGAACGACGAGCTTCCGCAGGACATGCGGTCCACGGTCCTTCTCTACCCCGCTCTGCTGCGCCGGCTCGGAAAAATTACGATCCAGACCAACTCGAAAGGCTGTTCGCTCGGTGTGCGCGAGATCGATCCCCATCTGGATATTCTGCGCGCACTCGGCGCGACGATCAGCGAGGGCGACCCTCTCGTGATCAAACTCTCCAAGGGATTTCAAGGCGCGCGTCACTGGCTCGATTACATGTCAGTCACCGTCACCGAGAATTTCGCGATGGCCGCAGCGCTTGGCCGAGGCACTTCCACGTTGATCAATGCCGCCAGTGAACCGCACGTGCAGGACCTCTGTGCCGCGCTCGTGGCGATGGGCGCAAAGATCAAAGGCGTTGGCACCTCAATGCTGGAGGTCACCGGGGTGAAAAAGCTGCACGGCGCGACGATCACGATCAGCACGGACTATCACGAGGTCGTCACCTTCCTCGCGCTCGGTGCGATTACGGGAGGCGAAGTGCACGTGAAAAAATCCCTGCCGCACCACTTCGATCTGATCACGCGCGCGTTCGCGAAGCTGGGTGTGATCGTCGAGCACGACGGCGACACCGCCATCGTACGAAAGAACCAGAAACTGATCATCGAAGAGCCGTTCACGAGCAATCTGCTCCCGAAAATCGAGGCGGCGCCCTGGCCGTATTTTTCCGTGGATCTCCTGCCGTTGATGATTGCGCTGAGCACGCGCGCCAAGGGCACGATTCATTTCTGGAACAAGGTTTACGAAAACGGTTTTTCCTGGATGCCGGAGCTGGCGAAATTCGGAGCGCACGTGGTCGTGAGCGATCCGCATCGCGTCGTGGTCTTCGGGAATCGCCCGCTCTTCCCGGCGA
Organism: Opitutaceae bacterium; assembly: GCA_039928635.1. Taxonomy (GTDB): domain Bacteria; phylum Verrucomicrobiota; class Verrucomicrobiia; order Opitutales; family Opitutaceae; genus DATAKE01. The sequence goes on from JBDSSU010000223.1 coordinate 3,960, forward strand.
CCGTGGACTCGCCCTACATCATTCGCGCCGCCGTGGCGTTGACGATGGTCGCCGCTTCGATCCCGGGCCGCTCGGTCGTGCGGAATAGCGAAATCATCAAACGCGCCCACCCGCGCTTCGTCGAAAACCTCCGCTCCCTCGGCGCGGAGCTGGAGTGGAAATGAAACGAAAGACTTCGCCACAGAGAACACGGAGATCCGACACAGAGGCCACAGAGAAAAACAGATCTCTCCGCGCTCCGATTCGCCCTTTGACCAGTTTCCACTCTCCACACTCGCAGTCGTTTTTATCTCTCCCGAACTCTGTGTCTGAGCTCCGTGTCCTCGGTGACAGAATTCTGATTTCGTTTTTCTGCCTTACTCGTAATTTTCATGCCCGCCCCTGATCCGCACAAAGGCCTCGGCTTCATTTCCACCGCGCTGACGTCACCGGTGTCGCCCGCCGAAGCGGCGTTGCGTCCTCTTTCCTTCGCGGACTTCACGGGCCAGCCGAAAACCGTCGAGCGCCTCAAGGTCATGGTCGGTGCGGCGAAAAAACGGGGCGAAGCACTCAACCACATTCTGCTCTCCGGCCCCCCCGGGCTCGGCAAGACCACGCTCGCGTTCATCCTGGGTAACGAACTTGGCAAGAGCGTGCGGGTCACCTCCGGCCCGGTGATCGAGAAAGCCGGCGATCTCGCGGGTCTTCTGACCAGCCTCGAGGAGGGCGACATCCTCTTCATCGACGAAATCCACCGCATCCCGAAAACCGTCGAGGAGTATCTCTACTCCGCGATGGAGGACTTCCGCCTCGATATCATGATCGATCAGGGTCCCAACGCGCGCAGCGTGCGACTCTCGATCCCGCGCTTCACGCTGATCGGCGCGACGACCCGCAGCGGCCTGCTCACCGCGCCGCTCCGCTCGCGCTTCACGCTCCAGACTCGTCTCGACTACTACGATCGCGCCACGCTTGAAGGCATCGTCGGTCGCAGCTGCGGCCTCCTGAATGTCGCGATCGACGAGGGCGGTGCGAAGGAGATCGCCACCCGCGCACGCGGAACCCCGCGGGTCGCAAACAATCTGATCAACTTCGTCCGGGACTTCGCGCAAGAGCGCGCCCAAGGCAAAATCACCCAGCCCGTCGCCGCCGCCGCGCTTGAACTCTTGGAAATCGATGCAGCCGGTCTCGACGAAATGGACAAGCGGATGCTGCGGGTGATGGCCGAGAACTACCGCGGAGGTCCCGTGGGCATGAGCACCATCGCCGTCGCGGTCGGCGAGGAGTCCGAGACGCTCGAAGAAGTTCACGAGCCCTTTTTGATCCAAGAGGGATATTTACAACGCACTCCCCAAGGCCGAACGCTCACGACCAAAGGTTATGCCGCGGTCGGTCTCAAACCACTCGGCGGGTCGCAAGGGTCCTTGCTCTAGAATAGCGTAGGTCTAGCGGGCGATGTCGGCTCCAAGCCGAAATTGGCGGGCGAGTAAAAACCCACGAGATCACCTCCTCCCCGAGCGATCCATCCCGTTCGGACGGAACACCCACAGCCGTCGTGTCGGACGACCTCGCTGCGTTGCGTTTAAGCAGCGCGGCGTTGGTCAGACCAACCCGGCTTGAAATCCATGGGGATGACTTCCCCGAATGGCTCCGCCGACACGCGGACAAGTGCGGGCACCCCCGCCTGCTGGACCGGATCGAAATCCATACCCGCCGCCTGCGCCGAAATCAGTTCAGGCCAGCGCTCAAGCCATCCGGCGAACTCCGCTCCGGCCTTCCGCGCCAGGAAACTGGCGCCAATGACCACCTGCGTCAGACCCATCACATGAAGCCAAGTCTCACGGACACTGTTTCCAAACATATCTGTGGGACAAAGGCTTGGGGCCAGTTCCGGAAGCAAAAACAGGATGCTGCCGATGGAGAGGAATCCGAGTGAGTTAAAAAGCTTCATGAGAGAGTGGTGCCTCCCTTAAGCGATGGGCGTGCCAAGAGTTCGCCTGTCTCACAAGTGACTCTGGCTTAGAAGATAGAGGTTTCGCTTTCGCACTTTTGCATCACGCCTTCCCTCATTTCGCACGAAATTCACAAACCCCGCCGTGCGAAACGCGGCGCGCCCTCAAACGTCGCCGGCTTGCGGGCGAAGGACGATTTCTTCCACGACGGTTCGACGCGTCAGCCGGTAAACCGAGAGGAAGGCCTGCGCCACATCCCGGGCAGGCATGATGCGGGTCTCCGGGACCCCGCTGGCGGACCATGAAGCCGTCCACGTCGCTCCGGGGTGAACACAACACACGCGGACGCCAGTAGCCTTGGTCTCCGTCCGCAACACCCTGGCAAGTCCAGTCACGCCGAACTTTGCCGCGCAGTATGCAGCGCTATTTGGATGGGCCCCCAATCCGGCGATGGAACTCATAAAAAACACATCCCCATGGCGGCGCTTCACCATCGCGGGCACCAATGCCTGCGTGACGAGAAACGCGCTGCGCAAATTGACCGAGAGCATGTCGTCGAACATCGCCACGCTCGTCTTCAGGAAAGGTGCGCCCGCCCACTTTCCGGCGTTGTTCACGAGAACGTCGACGCTGCCGAAACGTTTCTTTACCGCGGCACTCATCTGCGCGACAGACGCCTCGTTACTCACATCGCAGACAAAAAATTCTGCCCGTACGTTGCTACCGAGTTTCGTGCATGCACGACAGATCGTGCGGAGATTTTTCTCGTTTCGAGCCACCAGCGCGAGCTGCACGCCACGGATTTCCCGGGCAAAAGCTTTGGCGATCGCGGCACCGATCCCCTGCGATGCACCGGTGATGAGGACAACGGGAGAGGGCATGTTATGACAGCCGCTTCGTGTTCATGATCTCCCCAGTAACCGGGATCGCCGCCCTCTGGCTGGCCCCGTCGAGTATGATCAATAGTACGATCACGATGACGATTTTTACCCTCAGCACACCAGCGAACCGAAGTCCATGAAGTCGGCGACGAAGCCGCCCTTGACGCCCTTGCAGATGACGCTCACGGCGTCGTGCGAGTGCAGCGACTCCAGATGGGAACAGGCGATCCGGAAATCCTTGATCCGCACGTCCGCATCGAATTCGCGGTAAAGCAGGCGGGCCGCGTCCTCGACAAATTTGAGATGGGCGCCGTTCAACTCGGCGAAGGCCTGCTCGTCCTCCCGCTTGACCATCACCTGCGTTTCCGTGCGGAGCGCGCGCTGACAGAGCGCCTGCACATCTTCGATCCAGATTTTCTTCCCGTGCACTTCCTCGATCGTGACGCGCGCTTTGCTGCGCTGCGAATGGGGGACCGGGTAAACGCCGCGGGTATCGCGGGCGTGCTCCGAGAGTTCCGCCGAGCACGGACACGCCGAGGAATAGACGAAGTCGAAATGGATGAAACGCCGATACTCGCCCGCACGGGTGAGCACGCCTTCAAACGCCACGTCGTAGAATTGATAACCCTCCAACTCGCTGCGGAGGCTCCGCTGCAACATGGGGTACGAGAAACTCACCTTCAGACGTGCGTCCTTGCTCTTCACGTCCTTCAAGTACGCACAAAGAATTTTCCCCATCCACTCGCCGGTGAACACCGCGTCCTTGTGATCGTAAAACGAGCGGACGATCCGGCTCATGTTGATGCCCTTCAGATCCGCCTCGAGCGAAACCGTGCCGGTGATGCTCGCTTCCAACGTGAGCGTTTCCTTTTTCTTCGTCCGGAATTTCAGCGGCAGTTTGAAATTTGAGACGCCCACCTGCTGGATCGGGACGTGAGCGCCCTGGATCGCGTCATGCGCGGCTTCCATCATGTCAGGCAGCGACTCGCGATAAGAGGACGTCACCTCGAACTTTCCGTCGTAGCCGCGCGCAATTCGCGGTTCCGAGCCATTCGCGGAACGGTGGAGATACATCGGCTTGGATTTGCTCATGTCGTAATTGGACGCCGGAACCGGCGGACGTAGCGGAAGGTGGGCGTAAATCCCTCCAGGTCAGGCGAAGAACCGAGATTTATGACGAAGAAACGTCCGGCCCCCGGTACTCGGCAAAATTGCGCGGCGTTTCATAGAGCCGCACGCAATGGAGTTTACCCGTGGGGAGCAGCGGCTCGATCTGCTGCCAGAAAACGATCACGAGATTCTCCGTCGAAGGAATGACATCACGCAGAAAATCGACATCCGAGTTCAGGTTGCGGTGGTCACATTTGTCGAGAATTGCCCGCTGCAGGATTTTCTTCAGCGCAGCCAGATCGAGCACATAGCCGGTCTCCGCATCGGGTTCACCGCGGACCGTCACCTCGAGAACATAGTTGTGGCCGTGCCAGTGCGGATTTGTGCAAAGACCATACTGCGCCTCGTTCCACTCCTGGCTTTTCGTGGCATTGTGCAGCCGGTGCGCCGCATTGAAATGCACCTGACGCGTGATGAAAACCGTCCCTCGCAGCGCCCGCGGAGGACGCACTGCCGGAATACGCTTGCTGGATTTCGCACACATGGAGGGGCAGACGTAGCATAAAAGTGCCGGTGGTCAATCGCTGGGGCAGCCGCTGATTGGTTGCTCCCTCCTCTTTCTTCGCGGCGGAATTGCTCGCGCTTCGCTCACCCCTTCACCGCGAACTGCGCCACGGATTTTTCCGCGCACGATCCAAGGTTGCGCTCCGCTCCGACAAAAAATCCCGCTGGTCCGGAAATTTGATTGTCGCGCGTCTCGCGCCGGCGCTACCTCTCGCCTGCAACATGGCCATGCGTTTTTGTATTCTCGGGAGCGGCAGTTCGGGCAACGCGGCCCTGCTCATCACCGAGGGGACACGGGTGCTCGTCGACGCCGGTTTCTCTGCCAAAAAACTCGTTTCCCTGCTCGCGGCCGTGGGAGAAACGCTCGAGGGCATCGATGCGGTTTTCCTGACTCATGAACACGGCGACCACGCCGCCGGCATCGAGGGGTTGAAAAAATTTCCCCACATTCGCGTCTTCGCGAACGCGGCGACTTCCCGCGCCGTGCAGTCGAACCTGGCGCACCGTCCCGCCTGGCAACTCTTCGAAACCGGCACCCGTTTCAGTTTTCGCGATCTCGAAATCGAAAGTTTCTCCGTGCCGCATGATGCCCATGAACCCGTCGGGTTTCGCTTCACGAGCGGACACGACGATCTTTTCTCACCCCGCCGCTCCATGGCCTGGCTCACCGACCTTGGTCACGCCCCGCAACACATCCGCGAACATATCCGCGAGTGCGATGTGGTGGTGGTCGAGGCGAACCACTGCCCCCATTTGCTGAAGGCGGACAACAAGCGGCCCTGGTCTACCAAGCAGCGCATCAGTGGCCGCCATGGACATCTCTCGAATGACGGCACGAGGGAGTTGCTCGAGTCGGTCGCGAGTCCGCGCTGGCGCCGGATCTATCTCACCCATCTTAGCCGCGACTGTAATAGCCACGCCGCGGTTGAAGCCGCGCTGGCGCCGGCCCGACAAATGCTGAGCCGGTGTGAATTCGCAATCGTCGGGCCCGGCCAGGGCACACCGTTCTACGAGTTCATTTAAGAGGGCGCGACCATTCGTCGGCGCGTCCGTCAGTCCACTTTCCAGCCATGTCTTCTGCTGATTCGTTCCGCCGCACCAAAATTATTTTCACGCTCGGCCCTGCGACCGAAAGTGAGGAGATGCTCGAAAAGCTGATCCGCGCCGGAGCCGATGTCATCCGGCTCAACATGGCTCATGCGAAACACGATTGGACCCGCATGGTGATCCGTCGTATCCGCGAAGTAACCGCGCGCGTCGGCCGCGACGTCGCCATCATGATGGACATCAAAGGCCCGGAAATCCGCACCGGGGACGTCGCCGCGCCCATCGAGCTGAAAGCCGGCGAGATTTTTGATTTCACCGTTCGTCCGGGCATGAGCGCGGAGCGTGGCGGCGGCAGCGAGGAGGTCCGGTCGGTTGACGTGAATTACAAGGACTTGGTGAACGACATCAAAGTCGGCGACACCGTCCTCGTGGATAACGGCCTGATCCGGCTTGAGGTGCTCGAGAAACAAGAGGCGCACATTCGCTGCCGCGTGATGATCCCGGGCCAGCTCTCGTCGCGCCGCCACATCAACCTGCCGGGCGTCAAAGTGAATCTGCCGGCGTTTACGGAAAAGGATCGCGGTGATGCCACCGTTGGACTCGAGGAAGGCATTGATTTCGTGGCGCTCTCGTTCGTCCGCGAAGCGGCCGACGTCGAACTGCTCCGCTCTTTTCTCAACGAGAAGAAATCGAAGGCCCGCATCATCTCGAAGATCGAGGACCAGTCGGGCATCGCGAACCTCAGCGAGATCGTCCGCGTGAGCGATGCGGTCATGGTCGCGCGCGGCGATCTCGGCATCGAATGCCCGTTTGAAGAGCTGCCGATCATCCAGCGCCAGATCGTGAATTCATGCCTTTCCCAGGCGCGACCCGTGATCATCGCCACGCACATGCTCGAATCGATGATCACGCAGCCGGTGCCGACGCGCGCCGAAATCACCGATGTCGCGAACGCCGTCTACGAACAATCGGACTGCGTGATGCTCTCGGGCGAAACCACGGTCGGAAAATACCCGCTCGAGTGCGTGCAGATGCTGGACAAAATCTCGCAGCGGATCGAGCTCGAGGAGCTGCCCGGCCTGCGGGAACCCGCGGTGTTCACGGGCGAGCGCATGAAGGTGCTCAACTCCGCGGTCGTGCTCGCGAACCAATTACCCAACTCGAAGCTGCTCACGTTTACGCGGCGCGGCTTCATGGCGCACGGGGTCGCCGCCCTCCGCCCGGTGCACTCACCCATCCTCGCCTTCACTCCCTCCGCTGAAGTCTATCGGCAACTGCGGCTGTTGCGCGCCGTCGAGCCGTTCCTCATGCCGTTCTCGTCGGAGCCGGATGTGACGATCGAGAATGCGATCACGGCGTTGCGCCAGGCCGGGCGCATCGCGATCGGCGACAAACTCATCGTGGCGACGGACATCGTCTCGCAAGATCGGGTCGTGGACAGCGTGCAGCTCCGCACCGTGCGCTGAGCCTCCTGTTCGGATGTAGGCGGGGTGCCCTCACCCCGCGCGAGCACGCCATCGCTGCCACAAGCCGGCGCGGTGAAGGCTTTCCAATCCGTTTGTCATTCTGAACGCAGTGAAGAATCCACTGGGACACTCGCACCGCGCCATGGGGTACGCAGCTCCTGCTGGATCCTTCGCTTCGCTCAGGATGACAATCGGGTGGGTAAAGATTCGTTCATCGGACGAATCACCCTACGCCCCGCGTTGGTCGCGGTCTCAGAATGACAGGCGATTTTTGAAGACGTCTCCTCGAGATAGCGCGGGTTATCCTCAACCCGCCGGGATCGGGAGCGTGCCACCTCCGAACGGCGCGTTAGGGATAACGCGCCCTACCTTTTCGAGGCCCTCTGAGTCATCGCACCGAATTGCCGGCTCCATCCACCCACTGCTTGAGAGCGCCCCGCAGTTTCTCTCTCGCGCGCGCGATCCGCGATTCCACCGCTTTCACGGTACAGCCCAGTGCGTTCGCGATCTCAGCCTGCGAAAGCTCCTCGTATTCCGAGAGCACCACCGCCTCGCGCAAGTCGACCGGCAGCGCCGCCACCGCCGAGCGCACCGCCACGGCTCGCTCGGTCCGCTCCAACCCAGCCGCCCCAATGCTTTCCCGAGGTGCCTGAACGGCGGTTTCGTCCCAATCCTCGAGGGCAACCGTGGGGCGGGTCCGCCACCAGCGGAGACGGTTGCGTGCGAGGTTTACCGCGATCGAAAACAACCAGGGCCGGAACGCGGCCCCGGCACGAAATTTTTCCCGCTGCTGCCACAGTCGAACAAAAGCCTCCTGGGCCAGCTCCTCCGCCTCGCTCGCATTGAGGACGATTCGCGCCAGCAATCGCTTCACCGGCAGTTCCCACTGCTCCATCAAGCTCCCCAGCGCCGCTTCATCCCCTGATTGCACTCGCGCCATCAACGCGGCGTCCCGGAGGTCACCCTCCGCGCCGGCTGGGTCACTGATTTCGGATTTCTCCCGCGCGCTCAAGGTGTCGCCCGGAGGTTGGGAACGCCCTCGTGGCCGTGGTCTTTTATCCGCGGCAAGACCGTCGCCAGATAACGTTCTCCCTCTCCCGGCGGCATCAGCGTCGCCACCTGCCGGAAATGCCCCGTCATGGCTTCAACGCAGGTTTTTTCCAATGCCGCGATTTCTGCGGCTGGCGCAGCGCGGCCTTTCGCCGCGATGATTGCCACGCAGTGCTGACCGCAGACCACGCCATAGCTGTCGTGCTGCTTTTTGATCGCGACCAATTGCGCTTCGTCCAGGTGAAACTCCGCGCGCAGCCACGCCATCGCGTCCTTCTCCAACGCCGCGCGATGCAACGCGGGCTCGCTGTTCATTGCGTAGAAAGCGCAAAACGCCGCGACGCACGTGCAGAGCCCCACCACCAGCGTGATCAACCAATTCTTCATGGCATCCTCATGAAGCGGGCATCCATCGCCTCGACATAGGAATCGGCCAGCCGAGCTTTTTCCGTCGTCACGCGAGCCCGGGCCCGCTCACGGCCGGTTAACGCGCCCGCCAGCACCGACACCGCCAATACCGTCGCGACCAGTCCCGCATGGGCGCGAGCGTAATCCGACCACGCGGGCGCCTTGCGCAAGGTTTCGATTCGGGCCCAGACACCGGCGCGAAAACGCGGGCTGCGCGGAGGCGCCACCCGCCAGGCATCAAGAATTCGGGAGAGAGAATCGGGAGCTTCAGGGAGGTTCATACAAAAGGTTTCTATCCACTATAACCTCTCCACGCGAAAATCCCTCGAAAAATATTCCGGGGGATTTCGCCGCGACGCGTGTAGTGCTGGATAACTTCACTCATCACGCCCCGGCGACAACCCTCCTTCGGGCCTTAATCCATCGCTGTCCAACCACGAATCCACCACCTCTCCTCAATTCCACCATGATCACTCATAAATCCTCATCCCTGTCCGCTTTGCTTGCCGTGGGCGCGCTTCTGTTTTCCTCGATCGCGTTCGCTGCCGACAAACCGGTCGTCTCCGCTTCCGCCAAAGCAGCATACCCACTCACCACGTGTCTCGTTTCGGATGAAAAATTGGGAGGGAGCATGGGTGAGCCGATCGACTACCTCTACAAGCAACCCGGCAAACCTGACCGGCTTGTTCTCTTTTGCTGCAAGGACTGCATCGAGGAATTTGAAAAGGAGCCGGCCAAATACCTGAAGAAGCTCGACGACGCTACGGCCGCAAAAAACAAAGCCAGTCCTCCTGCACGCAAAAGCTGACGCGCCCGGGCGGGCGTGTCCTCTGCTGGCTGCCACTTTCCTGAAACTTTTCCTCTCATGCGACGCCGCTCATTGTCCCGGTTCGTCCTCGCCGTGTTCGCCGGCGTGATGGTTGCGCGCGATGGGTTCGCGGCCGCACCTGCCGCCGAAAAACACGAGCACACGGTCGCGAACACGCCAGCTGTTTACCAGTGCCCGATGCACCCCTGGATCAAATCCGCCCGGCCTGCCAAATGTACGATTTGCGGCATGGACCTCGTGGCGGCGAATGCGGCCACAGCCAACCTGCCGGAAGGCGTCGTCTCGTTGACGCCCTCACAGATCACGACGGTCGGCGTCGCGACCACGCGGGTTTCAAAGCAACCCCTCTCAAGGACGCTGCGGGTCGCGGGGCGAATCGACGATGACGATACGCGTCACCGCATTCTGGCGGCCCGTGTTCCAGGTCGCGTCGAAAAACTTTTCGTCACCTATGCCGGCCAGCGGGTCGAGGCCGACGCGCCCCTGGTAACGATCTACAGCACCGAAATGCTCACCGCGCAGCGCGTGTACGTCGAACGCCTCAAGTCAGGCGAAGGCGCAACTTCCGCCGCCGATCGATCAGCCGCGCGCGAACGCCTCCTCGAACTCGGCTTGACCGAGGGCGATATCACGCAGCTCGATCGCACTTTGCAGCCAGGTGCACTGCTCACCGTGCGTTCACCGATGTCGGGCACGGTGGTGACCAAGCTCGTTTACGAAGGACAGTATGTTCAGACCAGCGACCGGCTTTTCGAGATCGGTGATTTTTCCCGCATGTGGTTCGTGTTCGACGCGTATGAACAGGACCTGCCGTGGATCCGGGTTGGCCAAACCGTCAAAATCACCACCCGCGCGTTTCCCGGCGAAGTGATTACAGCGCCGATTGATTTCATCGACCCGAACTTCAACGAGATGACCCGCACGACCAAGGTCCGCGCGATCATTCCGAATCCCCACTCCGGAATCGCCGGCGAGTCCCACACGCTTCCTCACCGCGTGCTCGCGGAAGGCGTCGTCGAAGTCGATGCGTCCACCGTCCTCGCTGCCCCGCGCTCAGCCGTGCTCGACACCGGCACCGGCCCGGTCGCGTACGTTGATCTCGGGAATCAAACCTTCGCCCAACGCAAACTTCGCCTTGGTCGCCGCGGCGACAATCTCGTTGAAGTTATTTCAGGTCTCGAAGACGGCGATCTGGTCGTCACCAACGGTGCGTTGCTCATCGACGCCCAAGCTCAACTCGCTCGCGAGGCGGGCGCCCATTCCCACGCTGCTCCCTCCTCTGATGCGGCGCGGGCACCCTTACCCGCCAGCGGTACCACCATGCGGGGTGAGGGCACCCCGCCCACCTTAGCCCCGCAGAAAGTTTCCGCCGATCTGCTCGCGCCACTCGCCAGCGCGGCCATCGATGCCTCCGAGGCCCTCGCGGCGGACGACTATGCGCACTATCAAAAACTCTTCCCTGCGCTGGCCAACGCCGCCGCAAAATTTCCTGCGCTGCCGCGGATCGAACTCGGCACCGACCTGAAGTCCGCCCGTCGTTCGTTTGAGCCTTGGAGCACCGCCGCCGCGGATCTGCTGAAACCGCATCGCGCCCACCTCGGATTGAAAATTTTCCAGTGCCCCATGTCGCCTGTCTTGCGAAAAGGTCGATGGGTCCAGCGCGGTGTGCCGTTAAAAAACCCCTTCTTCGGCTCCACCATGGCGGACTGCGGCGAGGAAGTGCGGTGATTTTCGAATTTCGATTCCCGATTTCTGTTTGAGCGACCCCAGCGCTCATCCGGAAAAATCGAGAATCGAGATTCCAAATTCGAAAATTCCATGATCAACGCCCTGATCAAGTGGTCGCTTCAGAACCGCTTCCTCGTTCTCTGCGCAACGCTGCTCCTTTTCGGCTGGGGGATTTTCGCGGTGCGACGTGTGCCGATCGACGCGATCCCTGATCTCAGTGAAAACCAGGTGATTGTTTTTGCGGACTGGGAAGGCCGCAGCCCTCAAGAGATCGAGGACCAGGTCACCTACCCGCTCTCCGTCAATCTCCAGGGCCTCGCTGGCGTGCGCTCCGTGCGCGCGGCGTCGATGTTCGGATTTTCGCTCATCACCGTCATCTTTGACGACAAGCTCGACAACTACTTCGCGCGCACCCGCGTGCTCGAACGGCTGAACTATCTCGGCAACGTGCTCCCCACCGGGGTCACGCCCCGCCTCGGACCCGACGCCACCGGCCTCGGCTGGATTTACCAGTACTATCTCAAAGACGAATCCGGAAAACAGGACCTCGGCTCCCTGCGCGCGCTCCAGGACTACTTCGTCCGTTATCAACTCGGAGCGGTGCCTGGTGTCGCCGAGGTCGCGGGGATCGGCGGCTTCGTCCGCCAATGGCAGGTCGAGGTCTCCTCCCTGCGGATGCGGCAGTATGGCATCTCGCTCGAACAGATCCTCGAGACGCTCGCGAAAAACAATCTGAACGTCGGCGGACGCACCCTGGAGGAAAATGGGATGGAGTTCGTCGTGCGGGGTCGCGGGCTGATTAATTCCATCGGCGATATCGAAAACATCTCCCTCGCGCTGCGAGACGGAACGCCGGTTTACGTGCGCGACATCGCGACGGTGCAGATTGGCGGAGACTACCGTCGCGGCGTGCTCGATATCGACGGCCACGAGGTCGTCGGCGGTGCCGTCGTCATGCGCTCCGGCGAAAACGCCTATCAGGTCATCCAGGACGTGAAAGCGAAGCTCGGGCAAATCGGCGCGGGACTTCCGCCCGGCGTGACCATCGAGCCCTTCTACGATCGCAGCGATTTGATCGGCCGCGCGATCGACACGCTCAAACACACGCTTTGGGAAGCGGTGATTCTCGTCACGCTGATGCACGTCATCTTCCTGTTCCATTTTCGCAGCATCCTGATCGTCACGCTGCCCCTGCCCGCGTCGATCCTCGTCGCGTTCATCCTGATGAAACAGTTCGGCATCCAGTCGCACATCATGTCGCTGACCGGAATCGCCATCGCGATCGGTGTCCTGGTGGATGCGGCGATCGTCATGACCGAAAACGTGATTCGCCACTGTGAGCTCGAGGAAAAAAAACTCGGCCGCTCGCTCACCCCCGATGAGACCTGGCACGTCACGCTGGCCGCCTCGCAACAGGTCGGCCGCCCCATTTTCTTCGCGATGGGCATCATCATCCTCGCGTTCATTCCCATCTTCCAGCTCACGGGACAGGCAGGGAAGCTCTTCCATCCGCTCGCCTGGACGAAGACGTTCGCGATGATCGGAGCGACGGTATTTGCCGTCACGCTCGTACCCGTGCTGTGCACCGTGCTCGTGCGTGGGCCCTTCCACTCCGAGGAGCGCAATTGGGTGATGCGCGGTCTGCTCGCGATCTATGACCCCGTACTCAACTGGGCGCTGCGCCGCCGCAAGACGGTGCTCACCCTCGCAGGGGCGCTCCTCGCTTTTTGTGTCGTCCTTGCCTTCGGACTTCCCGCTTCCTTGAGCGAACGGCTCCCGTCAAAACTCGCCCATCTCACCGGAGGATTCGGCTCCGAGTTCATGCCGACGCTCGATGAGGGTTCGTTGCTGTTCATGCCGGTCCTGCTTCCCAGCGTCTCGCTCACCGAAACGAAGCGCATCATGGCGTGGCAGGATCGCGTCATTCGCGACACGCCCGAAGTCGCCAGTGCCGCGGGAAAACTCGGCCGCTTCGACACCGCCACCGATCCCGCGCCCACGGAAATGATTGAAACGACGATCATGTTGAAGCCGCCGGCGGAATGGCGTCCCGGCATGACGAAGGAAAAACTCATCGCCGAACTCACCGCTAAACTCACCCAGGTGCCCGGCTACGTCCCGGGCTTCCTCCAACCGATCGAGAACCGCCTTCTAATGCTCTCGACCGGAATTCGCGCGCAGCTTGGCATCAAAATTTTCGGCGACGATCTCGATGCGCTGCAGCAAAAGGCTTTCGAGGTGGAGCAGGTCGTGAATAAAATTCCCGGTGCCACTGGCGTGGCGCCCTCGCGCGTCCAAGGGAAACCCTATCTCGAAATCACGGCCGACCGCACGGCACTCGCGCGTTATGGGTTGAACGTCGAAGCAGTCCTCGCTGTGGCCGAAACCGGCCTCGGGGGGAAAACGGCCACGACCACCATTCTCGGACGCGAACGCTGGCCGGTGCAGGTCCGCTTCGATCGCGCCGATCGGGAAGATCTCGACCGGCTTGGCGCCTTGCCGGTGTCGTTGCCGAACGGGAACTTCATTCCCCTGGGACAAGTCGCGACGATCCAGCGCGTGATGGGGCCGAACGAAATCGCGAGCGAGAATGGGCGGCTGCGGGTTTTCGTGCAGGCCAATGTCACCGAGCGCGACCTCGGCAGTTTCGTCGACGAAGCCAAGGCGCGCCTCGCGCGTGAGGTGAAACTCGATCCCGGCATGACGATTGAATGGAGCGGCCAGTACGAAAACCAGATCCGGGCGCGCAACACGCTTCGGCTAATCATGCCGATGGTGCTCCTTATCATCTTCGTGGTTCTTACGATGACGTTCCACTCACTGGCCGAGGCAGCCCATGTAATCCTAGCCGTGCCTTTCGCGCTGACCGGCGGCGTGTTGTTGCAGTGGTGGCTCGGCTACAATTTCAGCGTCGCGGTCTGGGTTGGCTACATCGCGCTCTTCGGGACGGCGATTCAGACGGGCGTCGTGATGGTCGTGTACCTCAACGACGCCGTGCAAAAGGCGGTGGAAGCGAAACGCGAAAAATTGCGGGACCCGAACCTTCACCTGTCATCCGATCAGCGGGGTGAGGGCACCCCGCCCACCTCAACGACTCTCACGCGCGAAGAACTCGTTTTCGCGATCAAAGAAGGCGCGAGGCTCCGGCTGCGGCCAAAGGTCATGACCGTCGCCACCGCGGTCGCCGGCCTGTTGCCGATTTTTTGGAGCACGCGGACGGGAGTCGAAGTGATGCGCCCGCTCGCCGCGCCGGTCGTCGGCGGCATGTTGTCGTCACTCGTTCATATCCTGGTCGTCACGCCCGTGATCTTTGCCTGGCTGCACGAACGCAGACTGAACCGTGCCGACCGGGCGGCTTAGCCAGGCCATGCAGCTGCCCCGGAAAATCACGACTGGGCAGCGACGAATTCGGTTTGGGAGGAAAGTCCGCGGGCGCACGATTTTTCACACCTCAACAACCACCTGCCGTTCCCAAAGCCCGCCCGGCACAACCGACCGCTCACGAATGTTGTGCTCCTGGTCGTGCTGCCCGTCTTCCTCGCAGCGGGCGCGATCGAAATCCGGGCGGCGCAGAACGTGAAATGGATCCGCCTCTCCGCGGGACACGCATGTCAAAAGCGTTTTCGGAGGATTGGCCCGCGGCAAGGCTCTGACGGGGAATATGCGGGTCCGTACTCCTTTGATGTATGACCCCCGCCGTCTGTTGCGTCTCCCTCGGACGGTTTTTTTCCTGATTGCGGGGTTGGGTTCGGGGGGCGCCTTGCTCGCCGCGGAAGCACCCGGCGGCATCGAGGGGCGCGCCACCCTTCCTCCCGAGGTGAGCGCGCTGCCGGTCGAGCAAGCGGTGCTCACGTCACCGCCGCTCGTGCCCCCTCCGATCACGCGCAAGACCTCCGCCCGCGTCGTCGTGAATCTCGAGGTGCGCGAGGTCGTCGCGAAACTCGCCGACGGCGTGGAGTACACGTTCTGGACTTTCGGCGGCACGGTGCCGGGTTCGTTCATTCGCATCCGCCAGGGCGATGTCGTCGAGTTTCACCTCAACAACCACCCGTCCTCGAAGCTGCCGCACAATATCGATCTTCACGCCGTCACCGGCTCCGGCGGCGGCGCGTCCTCGACGTTCACCGCGCCGGGACACAGCTCCCAGTTCACGTTTCAAGCGCTGAATCCCGGCCTCTTCGTCTACCACTGCGCCACCGCGCCCGTGCCGATGCACGTCGGCAACGGCATGTATGGCCTCATCCTCGTCGAGCCGAAGGAAGGCCTGCCGCCGGTCGACCGGGAATTCTACGTGATGCAGGGTGAGTTCTACACCACCGGCCGATACGGCGAGGAAGGCCTGCAATCCTTCGACATGGGAAAAGCGATCGACGAGCGCCCGCCTTATGTCGTGTTCAACGGCGCCGTCGGCTCGCTCGTGGGCGACAAGGCCATCACCGCGAAAGTCGGCGAAACCGTCCGCATCTTCTTCGGCGTGGGCGGCCCGAACCTCACCTCGTCGTTTCACGTCATCGGCGAAATCTTCGACCGCGTGTATCCCGAGGCCGGCATGAAGTTCGTGCAGGAAAATGTGCAGACGACCCTCGTGCCAGCGGGCGGTGCCACGATCGTGGAGTTCAAAGTGGAGGTGCCCGGCACGTTCGTCCTCGTCGACCATGCGCTCAGCCGCGCATTCAACAAAGGCGCGCTGGGCATGCTCAAGGTCGAAGGCACCGCGAATCGCGTGATCTACTCGGGCAAGGAAATCGATGCCATCTACCTCGGCGCCCAGGCCGACGCTGGCTCCGAATCCTCCAAACGAGAAGCCGCTTTGAAAGCCCAGATCGAGGCCGCGACCAAGGCCAATCCCGCCATCGTCGGGCTCAACCGCGAGGTGCAGATCGAGAAGGGCAAACAAGTTTACCTCGGCCTCTGCATCGCCTGTCACATGGTCGACGGCAAGGGCCTCGCCGCGGTGTTTCCGCCGCTCGCGAACTCCGACTACATGCTCGCCGATCGCGAACGCTCGGTCCGCGGCGTGCTTAAGGGCCTCACCGGCCCAATCATCGTCAACGGCCAGCCGTTCAACAACGCCATGCCGCCTCAGGAAGCCGTGCTGACTGACGGGCAGATCGCTGACGTCCTCACGTATGCTTACAACACGTGGGGCAACACGGGCAACGCCTTCACCAGCGACGAAGTGAAGGCGATTCGCAACCAGACCCGCTGAGCCCGCGTTCCTCCTTCACCGCAGCCCATGATCCCGCGCGCCCTCCGTCTTTTCCTGCTGGGAAACGCCTTCGTCATCTGCGGCGCCAGCGTTCCGCCCGGGGATTTCGCAGGCGAGGCAGAGCGCGTTCGCACTACTAACGCACCGGCGGCGGCCGAGCCCGCTCCCGAGCCGAGCAGCACCCGTGGTGGGCGGGAGAGAGCCCGCTCCGCCTTATCTCCGCCCGCCGCTGAAAGGTCCGTTCCTTCCGGCATGGTCCTGATCCCGGCCGGAAGCTACGCACCGTTGCAGCGCACGGTGAAAGAGGCCGCGCAAACTCCCGTCGCCGCCTTTTACCTCGATGAATCTCCCGTCACGAACGCGGAGTTCCTCGCCTTCGTGACCGCGAATCCAAAATGGCGCCGCTCCCAAGTGAGCCCGTTGTTCGGCGACGCGTCTTACTTGGAAAACTGGGCCGACGATCTTCACCCCGGTCCGCTGGCCCCGCCGAACGCTCCTGTGGTTCGCGTGTCGTGGTTCGCCGCGCGGGCCTACGCGCGCTCTGTCGGCAAGCGTCTGCCCTCGACCGCCGAATGGGAACACGCCGCCTCCGCCGGCTACACCACGCCCGACGGCAAAAACGACGTGGCGCGCAACCGCGATCTCTACGCGTTGCTCGCCCGCCCGGTGCCGGTGAAGCTCGACGACGTTTCCACCGCGAAACCGAATTTCTTCGGCGCGCGCGCACTGCACGGTCTCGTCTGGGAATGGGTCGAGGATTTCAACAC
>JBDSSU010000224.1:0-5652 GCA_039928635.1 Opitutaceae bacterium
CATCAGTCAAGTGTGAGTCAAGTGAGCGAGATTCACTCCGCCGCAGTTCAGCTGGAGCCGAGCAAACTGAACAGCGCATCGTTGATGTAGAAGTTTGTACGGCCCAGTTTCGTCTTCCGCAGAAACCCCGCGTCGCTTAGGTCGGAGAGGTACTTCGTTGCGGTGGGACGCGACACGCTCAGGTCGCGCTCGATGAATTCAATCTTCGTGTAGGGATGGCGAAACAGGTTGTTGAGCAGATCCTGGCTGTAGATTTTCGGCAGCTCGGCGCGCAGCCGTTGTTTGGTCGTCTGCATCAGGTCCCGGATGCCGCGCACCTGGCCGACGGTCTGGCGGGATGTTTCCTCGACGGCTTTCAACATGTAGAGCACCCACGCTTCCCAGCCGCCGTCGTCGCGTACGTTCTGCAGTCGCCGGTAGTACTCCGCTTTGTTGCGAACGATGTAGCGGCTGAGGTAGAGAATGGGAAGATCGAGCAGCCCATGCAGCACGAGGTGAAGCAGGTTGAGGATTCGTCCCGTGCGACCATTGCCATCGTAGAAAGGGTGAATGCTTTCGAATTGGTGATGCAGCACCGCCATCCGCACCAGTGGATCGAGTCCGTCCGCCTCGTCCGCGCGATGGAAGTGCTCGAGGAAGTTCGCCACCAGTCGCTTGATTTCTTCGCCGTCCTGCGGCGGCTCGTGGATGACCGCGCCGGTCTCCTGATTTTTCAACACGGTGCCGGGCAGGGTGCGCAGGCCGGTCCGGCTTTCGAGGAGGGTACTTTGGATGGAGAGGACATCTTCCAACCGGAGAAAATGCTGCGTGCGCACGCGCTCGAAACCGAGCTTCAGGGCATTCGCGTAACTGTGCACCTCCTTGGCCGCGATGCTGGGGAATTGCGCGGCGACGGCGTCGCCCTGGAAGATCTCATCCTCCGTCGTGATGATGTTCTCGATCGCGGAAGAGTCTTTGGCCTCTTGCAACGAAAGCGTGTCGATCAGGATGGTCTCGTTCGGAATCGTACCCGCCGCGCCTTTCAATTCCGCCAGCTGGCGATGTGATCGGGTGAGCTGACGAAGGATTTCGGGAGTCTCCAGCTTCACCGAAGCAGGAAGGGGGAGCGGTGAGAGCAGAAGCGGCACGTGTTAAGAGAACGGCGGTTTTCTTAGCACGTCCGCCGAACATGTAAAGAAAATGGCCGGTTTCTTGTCATGTCCGGCCGACGTGTCGATTTTCCAGCGGTTTTCGACCCGTCGCGTGATCGGGTCGAAGCGATCGACATAATAGCCACCCACTTCAGAGCTGGCCGGAGAAGGCTTGGTGGAGCAGCAACTTTTTCAACGCCTCCAGCGCGGCAAGCTTTTGCCGGCGGCGGGATTTGAGGCGTTGGGTTTCGGCTCTGGGCTCGGCGACGCTCACGCGGGCGACACTTCCACCGACACCGGCGCTCGTTCATAAAGCACGAGGTTGACCCGCTGGATGTGGTCGAGCAGCGCCGGATGGGTGAGAAACGACATCAAGGAAAGATCGATCTGATAGGGCAGCAGCAGGTCATCCAGTTCGTTGTTGATCCGCGTGAGCTGTGAGAAATTCAATCCGGTGCCGCAGAGCGTGAGGTCGATATCCGAACCGGGGCGGTAATTCCCCTTCGCCCGCGAGCCATAGAGCAGCGCTTTCTCCACCGCCGGGTAGCGCTTCAACACCCCTTGGATGCGATCGACCGTGGTTGCGGACAGGCCATGGTTCACGACGCTCCCTCCTTTTCCAAAACGAGAAACCGGCGTTCGAACGCGGCCAGCGCGGGCACATACTGGGTCAGCACCGCCGCCATGATTTTCGCCGCTACATCGTCGTTGTAGGTGTGCGAGGATTCGTTCCGGTGCTCGATCATCTTCATCCACGCCTCGCCGTCTTCGATGAGTTCGGCGGCAAAGGCCGCCCGCGTCGCGTCTCGCGATCCATAAAGCGTGGCCGCCGTCCCGCGTGACGTGAGAAAATCCTTGAGCGTGCTCCACGCCAGCTCATGGGTGAACTCGAAGGCTTGGATGAGACCCAGGCGTTCCAAGTCCGAGAGTTCCCGTTGCTTCGCCAGCGTGGCGGCTTCGTTCAGCCGGGCAAAGGCCCGCTTAAAATTGTCGAAACGCTGCATCCAGCAGACGTCAGGCGGGCTCATGGCGGCAAGGTAGGCGAAACGGGTCGGGCAAGGGAAATAGAAACTCTCAGAGCTGGCCGGTGAAGGCTTGGTGCAGCAGCGACTTTCTCAACGCCTCCAGCGCGGCGAGCTTTTGCCGGTAGAGGGATTCGAGGAGTCGGGGTTCGGCTCTGATTCCGGCTTCGTTCATGACTGCGGATCGGAACCGGGCTTCTGCTTTCTCTTCTTCGGTCGCGGCAACTTCTGGAGCTGTTTCGCCACCTGGTCGAAATCTACGTCCACCGGTCGCGGGGCGGTGGAGGTGAGCGCCTTGTATTTATCGTATTCCAGCCGTGGGAAATACTTCCCGCGTGGGTGAGGATGTCGCGCTCGTTGAGGGCCAGAAAACCGTCCAGCTTTTTCCCCCAGTCAGCCATGTGCATTGGCACGCGGCGCATCGCCTGACCCTCAGCGAAAATCAGGTATTGCTCGAAGAGGTTGTTAAGCGCCGCCAGCTGGCTGTGCGCGATAGTTTTTGGCAATGCCGACGTCCTGTTTGCGAACCGCCGCGCCGCGCCAGTTCGTCAGCCCGAGGTGGGGCTTGGTCGCATCCACCCGGTCGTGGACGATTTCGGCGGCGGTCTGGCCGGTGATGGCCCAATGCACCTTGTTCTGGACCGTTTTGAAGAAACGGAGGCTGACCTCCTGCGTGGGGTCGTAGTCGATGCTGGTGGCGTAGATGTCGGTGATTTTCTGGTAGAACCGCCGCTCGGACGTGCGGATGTCCTGAATCCGGCGCATCAGCTCTTCGAAATAATCGAAGGGCTGGTCGGGGTTTTTCAGCCGCTCGTCGTCCATGACGAAGCCCTTGACGATATATTCCCTCAGCCGCTGGGTCGCCCAGATCCGGAATTGCGTGCCCCGGAGCGATTTCACCCGGTAGCCCACCGAGATGATTACATCCAGATTGTAGAATCTTGGTCGCGTAGCGTTTCCAGTCGGCGGCAGTAGTTAAGGATTCCTTAACAACTGAATTCGCCTGCAACTCTCCTTCGGCAAACACGTTTCTGAGGTGCATGCTGATATTGGGCACGCTCGTCTGAAACAGCTCCGCCAGGTGCGCCTGCGAGAGCCACACCGTTTCACCCTCGAAACGCACGTCGATCTTCAGCTTCCCGTCTTCCGTTTGGTAAACAAGAAACTGGCCCCCGGGCGGGGACGACGGGGCGGGCTCATCACTCATGGGAATAGATTGAAAATGACGAAGGCCGCCCACGCTGGGCAACACCGGAGACCCTCGGAAAAGTGGGGCAACTCAGAGCTGGCCGGTGAAGGCTTGGTGCAGCAGCGACTTTTTCAACGCCTCCAGCGCGGCGAGCTTGCTTGGTAGAGGGAGGTGAGGCGTTGGGTTTCGGTGCGGAGCGCGTCGAACTTGGCGACGATCTGTTTTTGTTCGGTCAACGAAGGCGCTGGGATTGGGTAGCCCTTCAACTTTGCGCCATTGATGTTGGCTTGGTTGACGCTCGAAATCACAACCGTCTCGCCGTAATCGAACGCGATTTGGCTGTTGAGGAAGTAATTCAAGTAGTCGGCATCCAACAAATCTTCCTTACGAAGAATTCGAATCAAGTAACCGGCGAAAATCGCGGACATTTCGCTTTTATAGATCGCGGTTTTACCTACCAGCTCGGGACTGTTCGTTCGGTTGAATAGGACATCGTTGTGCCGCAGGAGGTATTTCTCGATTTCCGCTTCGTCATCCGAATAGACGAGATTATCCCAATCGAGTTTCCCGTCTTGAATGTTGCCCATACGCAACACGGGGATCTTCCCCTGCTTCTTTGATTTTGCCGAAGAGCCATATTCAACGCCGTCGCATAAATCGCCTAGAGTTTTCCATCTCCATTTCTTGCTCGTGAAGACGGATTGGAGGTGACCGTCGAAGAGGGCGCGGGCGTTTTGGAGGTTTTTTTCGGCATTGGCTTTGGCGGTGGCGAGGCCGGCAAACGCTTCGTCGAGGATGCTGACGATCCGCTGCTGTTCGGGGACTTCGGGATGGCAGATGTGAAACGCCTTCGCTTCTGGGAAATAAATCGTCTGGTGAACGGACCCACTGGCAAATCGCAGGAGGTCTTCGTCCTCGGCGATGAATAGATATTTCAGGAAATCGGGCTCCAATTTTGACGAGCAGACCCAATTCACAAAATCTTGGCTCGTCGTCATCGGACGAGCCGTGACTACGACATAGCCGACAGAGGCGGTTCGCGAGAGGCAGACGGTATTTTCCGGCACTAGACGTGCCGACGAGTTCGCCAAGCCAAGTTCATTGGTCTTTTCCTCCGTCTCACAAATTCGCCCACCGTGATGTGCCTTCGCATCCTTGATGCTGATCCATGGAATCGTGCCTCCCCACCACTCGGGATGGCGTCGGCTCGGAGTGTGCCCTGATTCAAGCCGGGCGATTTCGGCGAGTGCTGACCAAGTCCAGCGTTTCGGAGCGGGCGCAGTCGGCATTCCGACTGAGAGCGCGAGCCTCGGCGGAATATGCCGTGTGGTCGCACTGCGGCCGCCAGTTCGAGAAATAGCTTCGTCGACCATCTTCACAGCAGTTCGCGAATTCTTCCCATCACCTTTGCGCTCTCGGAATCGAGCGCAGCGATTTCTTCCATAATTTTCTTCGGACTGCGGTGTGCCACTTCCTCCACGGCGATGGGATTCTTTGTGCCGAGGTCCACTTCGGCGGTGCTCAGTGACCGACTGGCATCCACATTCCAACTCTTCGGCGTTTCCGGTCCTTCGGTGGCTGAGGCTCTCGAAGCCGCGAGAGTCACGAACTCGGCGAGGTCGTCGTCGTTCAGCGGGTTGGTCTTCCCGAGATTCCGGGCCTGCCCTGAGCTTGTCGAAGGGGTGAGTTGGTAGAACCAGATTTTCTTGGTTGCTCGGCCTTTCTCGAAGAAGAGCACGACGGTCTTCACGCCCGCGCCCTGGAACGTGCCTCCGGGGCAGTCGAGCACGGTGTGGAGGTTGCAGCTTTCGAGGAGCAGCTTGCGCAGGCTCACGGACGCGTTGTCGGTGTTCGAGAGAAACGTGTTCTTGATGACGATGCCGCCACGGCCACCGGCTTTCAGGATTTTGATAAAATGCTGGAGGAAGAGAAACGCGGTCTCGCCGGTGCGGATGGGAAAGTTTTGCTGCACCTCCGGGCGCTCTTTGCCTCCGAAGGGCGGGTTGGCCAGCACGACGTCGTAGCGGTCCTTGTCCTGAATGTCGGCGAGGTTTTCGGAGAGCGTATTGGTGTGGATGATGTTCGGCGCCTCGATCCCGTGCAGGATCATGTTCATAATGGCGATCACATACGCGAGCGACTTCTTCTCTTTCCCGTAGAAGGTTGTCGTCTGCAACGTATCGAGCTGCCTCGTGCTCAACTTCCCTTTCCGCAGATAGTCATGCGCTTCGCAGAGGAAGCCGGCCGAGCCGACCGCGCCGTCATAGATGCGATCGCCGATTTTCGGCTTCACCACCTGCACAATCGCGCG
>JBDSSU010000225.1:0-7597 GCA_039928635.1 Opitutaceae bacterium
CTGGACGGCGGTGGGATGGAGATCGAGCTGGTTGGCGGCGTAAATGATCACGCCGGCGGCGACGAAGGAATTGCAGAGTCCATCGAGGTCCAGCTTTCGGGTGGTCGCCATGAACATCAGGTTGCCGGGCTGGGCGAGAAAGAAGTCGAAGTGCCCGCTGCGCACATTGCGGCTCAATTCGAAAATACTGCTCCAGAAAAATCCCATGAGGAATCGCTGGATCAGCATGGACGTGCCGACGAGCAACAGCATCTCGTACTTCGTCCAGCCCGCGACGTCGTTGGTGTGATCGTAGATGACGGAGATCAGGAGCAGGTTCACGCCCATCCAGAAAAGTTCGACCATCGCCCAAAGGAAGAAATCGAAGCGAAACATCATCGTGCGCACGACCGAGTAACGCGCACACGCGAGCCAGATTTTCAGGTAGTGCAGCATGTTACTGTTTGGGAGTGGCACGGGCGTCTCGCCCGGGTTCCGAGCCCACGGGCAAGATGCTCGTGCCACGCAGCCAGCGGCTAAGACGGGGATTCTTCACGGCGTTCAGAATGACAAACGAAATCATCATCCACCCACCGCGGTGTGCCGGCGGAGGCCGCGGCGCCAGAGAAGTTGTCCGAAGGCCAGCAACGCGAGCACCCACGCCGTTTGGATCAGCAGGCCCTGCAAGGCGAACATCGGGTCGTTGATGCGGCCGGTGAAAATCGCGGCGGGGAAATACATCTGGTAGTAAAACGGAAGATAGTGCGCGACGTTCAGCGCACGCTCGGGGAGGAGGTCGAGGGGAAACATCTGACCGCCGAGCACGGACTCGACGGCCATGGAGAGAATCACGAAGCCTTGGATTTCGAGAAACCAAAACGTCAGCATGCCAAAGCAGTACGCGATGCTGAATTGAATGAGTCCCGCGAGCGCGACGGCTGGAATGCCGACGGCGAATCGCCACGCATCGTGGGGAAATGTCAGGTAATCTTTCAGGAGCGGGAGTGCGAGCAGCAGCGGGATGAGGATGAGCGAGCCGGAGACCAGCCGTGCGGCGACGTAGATGCTGAAGCGATAGGCGAAATAGTTGATGGGCTTCAGGAGGAATTGGTTGATGAGCCCGTTGCGGATTTCCTCGCTGATCTGGTAATCCTCGTTGAAGGCGCCGCTGAAAAACTGGATCACGACCAGGACCACGAAGTAGGTGATGGTTTGTCCCAGGGCGAAGCCGCCGATCAGCGGAGTACCGGCGTAGGCGGCACCCCACAGGATGAACACCACCGTCAGGTGAAAGAGGGAAAAGAATCCCCGCACCGCGAAATTCCACCGGTAGACGAGATTGCTCTGCAGCCCGACCAGAAAGGCGTGCCGGTATTTGTTCAGGGAGGAGATCAACGGGAGCAGGAGCGGCTGGAAAGTAGCGAGTGGTGGGTAGCGAGTAGCGGGTAGTGAGTAGCGAGTAGGGAGTAGCGCAAGCGAACAGCCGTGCATAAGGTGAGGTCACGAGCGTGACCCGGCGCAAATCCACCCGTGCAACCCTGGCGTTGTGATGCCCGCTACTCGCTACCCACTACTCGCTACTTCACTTCATCTCTCACTTCAGCCCAAACCGGGCGATCACTTCCTTGGCGAGGTTCCGGTAGGCGCTGGCGCCGGGATTGAGGTTGTCGTAGTCAAAGATCGTTTTCCCAAAACTGGGAGCTTCGCTCAGGCGCACGGTCCGCGGAATCACGGTGGCGAAAATCTTGTCGGGCAAATGTTGCTTCACCTCATCCACGACCTGGCGGGAGAGTTTCGTGCGCATGTCGAACATCGTCATGACGACGCCGCCGAGTTCCAGACTTGGATTGGCCGATTTCAGGCGTTCGACATTCCGCAGGATCTGGCCGAGTCCCTCCAGCGCCATGTATTCGCACTGCAGTGCGATCAGCAGGAAATCGGCGGCGACGAGACTGTTCATCGAGAGCATCCCGAGGGCGGGCGGGCAATCGATGATGACGGCGCGATAGGTGCCGGCGCTGCGGATCGGCTCGAGGACCGCGCGCAGCTTCATCAGGTAGTTTTCCGTCTGCGCGAGCTCGATCTCCGTCGCCGCGAGATCTTCTTCGCTCGGAATGAGCGAGAGGTGTTCGTACGCCGTCGGCGTCACCATCTCGAGCGCCGTGCCTTCACCGCGAAGGGGACCGTAGAGGCTTTTCCCGACCTGCTTCTCAACACCGATGGCGCTGGTGGCATTGGCCTGCGGATCAAGATCGATGATCAACGTCGGGATTTTCTTCTCCGCCAAAGCCGCTCCCAGGTTCACTGCGGTGGTGGTTTTGCCGACGCCTCCCTTTTGGTTGGCGATCGTGAAGACAGTGGTGGGCATGATGTGGCCAATGGCTAAAGGTGAAACTTGCAGGGCCGCAAGCGTTGCTTCCGCTTCATTTTCGCTTCGAGCCAGACGAGGAGCTTTACGGGGATGAGCGGGCGAACTATTGGTGCGGACGTCCGTTCCAACCCCATCCCCATCCAAATGAAAGCACCTGAATTATTCGGCGTCGCCGTAAGAACCATCGGGCTCATCAGCCTCCTCTATCTTCTCAGTACGTCGTTCATCCTCTCCGGCATGACGATGTCCTTCGGTTTTTTTTGGCGGCAGGTCATCTGGCTGGCGGTTTCAATCTACCTGTTGCGGGGCGCGCCGAACCTCGTGCAGTTTGCTTACCCGGAAACCAGTTCCCGGACGCTTTGAACCTGGCATGAACTTCCGGTCCCTCTTGGCCGTCGCTGCCGCCTTGGCCACCGCGGTGCTTCCGTCTCGCGCAGAGATGATGCTGAAGGGCGTGATGATCACGAACGGCGAACCGCTGTTCTCCCTTTACTCCGTGGAAGAGCAAACGAGCAAATGGATCAAACTCGGTCAGAGTTTTTCCGGGTTCAAAGCCCTGAGCTTTGATCCTACAGCGGAAGTCCTGGTCCTCGGCCAAGGCGACATCCGGACGAACCTGCGTCTCCAAACCGCCACGACCAAAGACGCGTCGATTGAAGGGAAGGGGCGGCTGAATTCCCTCCAAGGAATCGAGCTTGCGTACGAGTTGGCACGGCAGGGCGACGCCCAGATCGCGACCCTGTTGAAATCTTATCAGTCGATTCTCTCGCGCACGAGGGAAGTGGCGATTGCGGCCGAGTCGCTGGCAAACACGGACAAGCAGCCTGAAGCGAATTCAGCTCTTGCTTTTCTCTCCAGCAGAACTGCCGAACTGCGCACGGAGCTGGAGAATGTCGCGACCGCCAAAGCCAAGGCGTTGCTCGCGGCCCCACCGAAGCCGTAAGCGGGGCGGGGAGGCATCCTCCGCTAGGCACTTTCCCCGAGCAGCGTGTTCATGTCGGGGGCATTGACCATGCCTCCCTCTTGGAGCACGCGCTGCGAAGCTTCGACTTGAATCAAGGTCTCGCCCATGCGGTTCGAAAGCTGGTTCGCAGGGGTCGAAACCAGCTCCGCCCGGAGCGACGCGATCTGGCTTTCCAGGCGCTGAAGTTCCGATTGCGCCAGTTCGAGGTTCAGCTGCATCCGCCGGGCTTGATCCACTTGTTGCTGCAGATTTTTCAAGGTCTCTTCCTTGGAAAGAACCAGCCGCTGTTCGACCTCGGAGAGGCCGGTGCGCTGATGGAGCCGTGCGATCTCCGCCTGAAGCTCATTGGACCGTGTTTGGAGCACTGTGACGCTTTCCGCGGATTCCAGATAGCCGCGGATATCCGCATCCATTGCCAGAAGCAGCAGGTGACTGTCGGCGACTTTGGCGAGGGAGTTTTCGGGCATGAGATTACCGCTGCCCGCGTCGCCCAACTTTGTCTGAAGATCAACACAGAGAGCCGAGAATTTTTCCCATCGCGCCCGCAAGGGAGGAGTGAGTTTCCGCAACAAGTTGGTTCGCACGCGTTCCTTTGACGCGGATTCTTCGTTCTCTCGCGCGTCGATTTCCGCCTGACGCTTGGCGTCCACGCCCTTTCGCAGCCGCGGGAGATCCGGGAGGAAGATGATGCCCAAGCCATAGGCCGCGACGCCGGCCAGGAGCGAGGTAGGGGAGGCGATTGCGACGCCAACGCCGACCGTCACGAGCAGGAGCCAGGCATGGTTGGTGGAGGCAACGAAATGCGCATGGTAGGGCGCCGACCGCGAAATTCGTTGCCAGAGACTCATCTCACTTCGGGGTGCCGGCTTTCTCGATGAAGTACGTGAATTCGGAGAGGCCGGTCTTCAGCTGCTTTTCGTCATCAACCATCATGAATTTATCCGACACCTTCGCGAGATACTCGCCCTCACCTTGATAGCCAATGGAGAAAACCTCGGCGCCGGCGTCGCGGAGCTGGGTGATCGTTTTTTGCATCGCCTGCGTGGTGAGAGTGGAGTCCTTGCCGTCGGTGAAAATGAGAACGATCTGACGGAGGATGTCCGCCTTTCCCTGCTCGGCTTTCTTGTTCTCGGCGTCGATGACCTTGGTGACCCGGGCCACCGTTTTCCCCAGCGGAGTCCCGCCGTTTGCGACGAAGTGCTCGATCTTCGACCGCACTTCCTCGACGGCGTTGGCTTTCCGATCGACGAGATTCACCCCGTCTCCCCGCCCCGCATCGAACGCCCAGAGCGACCACTGGACGATGGTTTGCCTGGGCGCGGTCTCCAGCCACCAGTTGAAAGCCTGCTTTGCCATCGTGAGCTTGCCGCGCTCATTCATGCTGCCGGAAGTATCGAAGACGATCGTGACGCTGGCCTTCATTCCCAAGGTCGAAAGATCGTCCGCGGACTCGGAGACTTTGGCCGGCGACGAGGGTAACTGTCCCAAACACATCCCGGAAAAAATCGGGATCAAAAGCAGGAGAGGGAGGGTTTTCATTTTCATGGACGATGGAGTTTTTGCGAGCGATCGCCGGATCAGCCGCGGCGCCGAGGCAGTTTATTCCACGGTGAACCAATACACTTCGACGCGACGGTTGTCGTCGCTCGTGCCCACGGGTTCGTCCCAGCCGCGTCCGACGATTTCGATGCGGTCGGCAGTGATGCCATAGTCCTTCATCAATTTGCCTTTGACGGCGTTGGCCCGGTCCCGCGAGAGCTGCACTGCACTCAGGCCCATGCGTCGCACCAGAGGGTCGCCGCCTTTCTTGCGGAAATCCTCAACCTGGCCGTTGTCGACGTGGCCGCGGAGCAGGACGGTGGATCCGGGGCTCACATCCAAGAGGCGCTTCGTGTCGGCGTAGTATTTCGAGTTCTGATCCGATTCCGCCAACTGAAAGGAGTTCGGTTCGAACAGGAACCTGACGTTGCGGCTCAGCAGCGGGCTGCCCTCGATGCCGGCATTCTGGGTCGTGCGGATCGGCTGGATGTTGGCCGTTTGCTTCGCGTAACGGTCTTTGGCGGCTTCCAGCGGTTGCGTGTTGATGAAGCGATCCGGCCCGACGTTGTGCTTCACGAAGTTGGAGTACGCGTAGAGACTGGTTTGAAAAATCGAACTGAAGCTGCCGGCGGCGTCGGCCGCTCCGGCGAAAAACGCGATGTTCTCGGGATAGTTCGAGAGGTGGACCTTCGCCAGGTTGGCTTTGCTTTCGGCATCATCCCATTTGAACGCTTTCTTCAGCACCGGATAGGCTTTGGGGGGATCGTTTCGGACGACATCGTTGCCATAGAGAATTCCCTCGACGAGACCCTTCACGATCTCCGGGTGCTGCTGGGCAAAGCCTTTGTTCACCATGAGAACATCGGCGATGGTGAGGAGATTGCGGTTGTCGACGAGCACGTGGGCCTTGCCGCCCGCATGGCTGACGACTTCGCCGACTTTGGGCTCCCAACCGACGAAGCCGGCGTACTCGTCGAGATTGGCCGCGAACACATCGCCGGCGATGAAAGGATCGTCGGCGTAACGCAGGTTGACTCCGTCTGGTTTGGCCCGCTCGCCCTCCTTCAAATTATAGACGGGGAGGTTCGCCTCTTGCGCGAGGTAGCGCAGGAAGAATTCCGATTCGCCAAACTGGCTCGCCATCAGAATTTTTCCCTTGAGGTCGTTGATCCGTTTGATCGATTCCCGCACGACGATGCTGTCGGCGCCGCGGGAGTAGGAAGTTTGAACGGGCACCACGACCTGCATCTGGTTCGCGTACACCGCGAGCACATCGACGGTGGTGGACGTGACGGCGATTCTGCCACTGTTCAAGGGCGACCAGTTGTCGGATTCCGACAGCGTGATCTTCGGTTTGAAGCCGTACGTTTTGAAAAAATAGGAGTTCTCGTTCGGCTCCAGTCCACCATTGGCGTAGATGAGGCCCGCGTAGCCGGCGTACTCGCTGAGCTCGATCTCAACGATGTTGTCCTTGTACGGGTAGGTCGCCGGCGGCATCACCGCGGCGGGTTCATCGAGAGTGGAGGCGACGCCCTTGATCGGCGCTTTGGGGTTCGTCTTCGTCGCGTTTGACGCCGCTGACGTACCGCCAGCGCGCGGAGCGGATTGCTGCTGACCCTGCCAACGCCAGTAACCCAGCGCGAGAAGGCCGAGGAACAGAAAAGCAATGAGGGCTTTTTTCATGATGATGTGTCTGGGTTATCCAAGTTGACTGAAGGGAAAGGGGAGGGCGGAAGCTATCTCGCGGCAGACGGGATGACGGAGTTGGCGATGGCGCGGGGATTGCGTCCGAGAAGGCCGAAGAGGAGTCCACAGGCACCGCCGAGTAAATGGGAGAATTGCGAAATGGGGGTCGGCGCCATGGCGGCTCTGATTTCCTGCCAGCCATAGAGCACTGCCACGATCAGCGTCGGAACAGACAGGGTGCCCACCGCTTTCGTCGTGAAGGTTGAGAGGATGATCATCATGAAGACCCAGGCGCTGGCACCGATCAGCGCCGTGTTGCTTGAGCCGAAAACAACGTGGGCGACGCCGACCAGCACGGCGGTGAGCAGCAGGCAGAATAGAAACTCCACGGCGCCATGTTTCTCTTCCAGACCCGGGGCCAGCAGCAGGAACAGCATCATGTTATTCACGAGATGCCCGGTGTCGGCGTGGATGAAAGGCCAGGTGATTAGCTTCAGCCAGGTCAGCGGCATGAGGAGCGAAGCCACGCTCCCACTGATGCCAAATGCGCCCGCTCCGGGGACGTAGGTTCCGATCACGCATCCCGCAGCGATCATCAGCGACAGGGGAGCGCCGAGGCGGATGCGTTTCATGGGAGCGTCTCTTTCGAGCGTGCGGAATCGAGTGCGAAAAACCGGCCGACTTTCCGGCGAGGGCGCACCACGTTTCCTTGGGAAGATAAGTTAGGCCGCCTCATGCGTTCACCGCTTCGCGGAAAGGTACTGCGCAATTTTCACGGGCACTGCCGCCGGGATCAGCTTGGCATCAGTCGTTTCGTCTACCGCGAGCTGCATTTGAAAAGCGATCGTGGCGAGCGGCACCGGAGGAAAATAGTTTTTCAACACCATCGTGAGTGCTGCCAACGGGTCCGCAACGCCGTCACCGCTCGCGCCCAAGGCCAGCTCCCGGGCCAATTGTCCGACCAGCGCGCGAGCGGCTCCCGGGGTCAGCAGGTCCGGTATGCTCAGGCCGTCGGGTAACGTTTCCGGGAGCAGAATGTTTTTGGACATCAGCAGCGT
>JBDSSU010000226.1:0-5558 GCA_039928635.1 Opitutaceae bacterium
CCGGAACGGCCGTCGGGTTGAGCCTCTTGCTTGCCGCGACTGTCCATGCCGTGGAGGTGCCTTACGATTTTCACGTGAAGCTCACGCCGGAGAACACGATCTTCGGGTGTTTCTCGGCGACCAAGACGCCGGTGCTCACGATCAAATCCGGCGCCACCGTGCGAATCGACGGAGGTGGCGCCGCGGAATGGGGACGTGAAGGCGGCGAAGCCGAAGCCAATGAGTGGCTCAAGAAAAACAACATTCCCGCCACGACCGAAACGCATCCCGCGATACGCGAAATCATCAAGACCCTGAAGGAATCGCCGCGCATGCCTGGCGTGCCCGGCGGACATTTTATTGTCGGCCCGATCTATGTCGAAGGCGCGGAGCCGGGCGACTCGCTCGAGATCCGCATTCTCGATGTCACCCCGCGCGTACCGTTCGGCGCCCACGGAGTTCGACCGGGCGGAAGCGCGTTGCCCGATCTTGTGCCGCGGCCGTTCAACCACGTCTACCTGCTCGATTTGAAACGCAACGCCGCCGTCTTCGACAAGAACATCGAGGTGCCGATGCGTCCGTTCAACGGCGTCAACGCGACCTGCCCGCCGGACGCAGAGGGGCCGTACCGCCTCTCGGGCCCGCCCGGCGCTTTTGGCGGAAACCTCGATTGGAAGGACGCGGTCACGGGTTCGACCCTTTACCTGCCCATTTTCCAGAAAGGTGCGCTTTTCTACACCGGTGACTGCCACGCCGCGCAGGGTGATGGCGAAGTGGCGGGGAACGCCATCGGCACGGCCAACACCGTGGTTTACCAGTTTATCCTCCACAAAGGCGTGACGCTGAAAGGTCCACGCGCTGAGACGCCAACGCACTACATCACGTTTGGATTGGATCTGGATTTGGACATCGCAATGCGGAATGCGGTGATCGAGGCGGTCGATTTCCTGAAAGAGAAAAGGGGATTGGATTTCGTGCACGCGCTTACGCTCGCGAGTGCCTGCGTCGATTTGCACGTGACTGAAGTGGTGGACAAGGTCCTCGGCATTTATGCGCAAATTCCGAAAAAAATCTTCGTCAACGAGCCGGATTCGTATTGGTATCGCGGCCGATGACGAATCGCTTTTTCCGAGGCGGGAGTCACCACAACCCACTCATCCCCTCGAGGGTGCCCGAGTGAGCCATGGTATTCAGTGTGCTGGCCGGACAACGCCAATCGTCTGACTTCAAACCGCAACCATGAACCCGCTCGGGCGCTCCGTAAGCTTCAACACCGAACCGCCGTTGCAACCCTTTTTGTCGACGCCGCCCGATACCGTGAAAGCGAACGTTCTCACCATCACCGGCCTCCGGAAGTCCTATCTCACACCGGAAGGGACGACCAAAACCGTGGTTTCAATCGGCAGTTTCGCGGTGCCCGAGGGCGCACAGCTCGCCATCAAGGGCGAAAGCGGCAGCGGGAAGACCACCTTTCTTAACCTCATCGCCGGTATCGTGAAGCCCGACAGCGGCTCCATCGTCCTGAACGGCGCCGAACTCACCACCCTGAGCGAATCCCGGCGCGATCGTCTCCGCGCGACCACCCTCGGTTGCGTCTACCAGAGCTTCAATCTGCTCCAAGGATACACCTGCCTTGAAAACGTGCTGCTCGCGATGTCGTTTGGCGCGGGGCGGGATGTCGCGTTCGCGACCCGTTTGCTGGAACGCGTGGGGCTGGCGCATCGGCTCTCTTATTATCCGAAACAGCTCTCGATCGGACAACAGCAGCGCGTCGCCGTGGCCCGCGCGCTTTCGAATCGCCCAAAACTGGTTCTCGCTGATGAACCCACCGGCAATCTCGATTCCACCAACGCCGCCGAAACCCTGTCACTCCTGCGCCAGACATGCTCGGAGCAAGGAGCGGCCCTGCTCCTGGTGAGCCACGATCGCGACATCCTTGCGCAATTTGAAAACGTGACGGACTTCAAGGAGCTCAATCAACCGGGAGTATCATCGTAATATGGTCGTCGCCACCATCGTCTATAAAAGCCTGCGCCAGCATCTGGTCTCCACGCTCGTTTCTGCCTTCGCCATCGCCTTGGCGGGAGGACTGCTGATGGCGGTGTGGGTGGTGAAACAAGAGGCGAATCAGACGTTCACGGGTGTGACGGGTGGCTTCGACGCCGTTTTGGGTGCGCGCAGTTCGAAACTCCAACTGGTGCTCAACGCGATTTTTCATCTCGAAGACTCCCCCGGGAACATCGCCGCCGCGGATGTGGATGCGATCAGGAACAATCCGGCCGTGGAGGTCGCTTTGCCCATCGCAGTCGGCGACAACTATAAAGGTTATCGCCTCGTGGGCACGACGCCCGAGCTTTTCACCCGAATCGAATTTGCGCCCGGTTCGCGCTATCAGGTCATCGCACCGGGAAAACCGTTTGCTGAAGGCCAGCACGAAGCGGTGGTCGGGAGTTTTGCCGCAGCGCAGCTCGGACTCAAAATCGGCGATACCTTCCATCCCTTCCACGGCTTAAACTACGATGAGAAGCAGCAACATGCCGACACCTACGTCGTCACGGGAATCTTTGCACCGACGAACACCCCGACAGACCGCGTGATCTGGATCCCCTTGAGCGGCATTCAGCAGATGAGCGGGCATGACGCGCGTTTCTCGACCGAGGCGAGTGCTGTCCTGGTGAAATTGAAAGCCGAGAGTCCCATGAGCGGTTTTCAGCTGGATCAACTCTACAACAAACGCGGCAACCGGCTGACCTTCGCCTGGCCGATCGGCGCAATCCTCGCGAAGCTGTTCGACAAGATCGCCTGGTTCGACCGCATCCTCGCCCTGATCTGCTACTTGGTCGTGGTGGTGGCGACGGCTTCGATTCTCGCGAGCATTTATAATTCGATGAACGAGCGCCGCCGCGAGATCGCGATCCTGCGAGCGCTCGGGGCGCAGCGCTCGACCGTCTTCTCCGCGATCGTGCTCGAGTCTGCGGCGATCGGCGCGCTGGGGATGGCGATCGGTTTTCTCGTCTATGCCGCGATTGTCGTGACCGCTTCGAGCATCATCCGCGTTCAGACCGGCGTGGTGATCGACCCGGTGAAGTTCAACTGGGTGATGGTTGCCGCCCCCGCTGGAATAATCGGGCTGGCCGCTCTACTCGGCATTTTCCCTGCTGTGAAAGCGTATCGCACCGACGTCGCCAGCGGTTTGTCGCCGGTCTCTTAAACTCCCTGACTCATTATGAAAACACTGCCACGCCAACCGTTGTTTTCGCTCCCGGCCCGCGCTCTGCGCGTCCCGTGCTGCGCCTTCGTTCTCATCTTAATCACCTCTGCTTTTGCGGTGGAAACGGATCCCGCTGCCGCTGGAAAAGCAAAAGAGCCCGTTAAGATCATGGTCGATGGCCGGGAGGCATTGAGCCTCAGTTTCGAAAAGCTCTCGGCGTTCCCGTACACCATCGTCGACTCCGGGACCGGCGCGAGTGCGGAAGAGATCGAGCTGGCCCGGAAGAAAGACCAAGTACCGGATTGGATACGGGTCTACCACAACAAGCGGGTTTCCCTCACCGGGTATCTCATGCCGCTGCAGGTGGAAAACGGCCTGGCAAAAAAATTCATCATGATGAAAGACATCAACACGTGCTGCTATGGCGCGGTGCCGAACATGAATGACTACGTGGTGGTCTCGATGAAAGGCGACGGGGTTCGCCCGGTGCAGGATGTCCCGGTCGAACTCGTCGGCGTCCTGCGCGTCGAGGAGAAATACGAGAACGGCTACGTGACTTCGCTCTTTCAGATGGACGGAGAAAAATTTCTCGGAGCCAGGAAGTAGCGCGCCGGATGCAGCGCCGGGCACGGGCACTCGCGGGACATGCGGAATTGACGCGCAATGAAAAGGTTTCATTAAGCAAACACTTTACGGATACAGACGGTTGACGTAGGGTGGTGTATCGAAGCGGCCCAACCCCTCAGCGGGCCGCGTTAGCAACGCCAACCCTGTATTATCGTCTCGATGAAAACCCTGAAACTATTCATCGCCGCAGCCCTCGTGGCTGCGTCGTCCCTCGCCGCCCGCGCCGAAATCTCCGCGCAGGCTTGGCTCGAAACCTATTATCTGAACCCCCAGCCCGCCGAGCTTGGCCGTGCCGTTCGCGGACTGAGCCGCGAAGGCTATTTCGAAAAAACCGGCCGCACCGCAGTCGCGATCGGTTTCTTGGGGACGGTTTTCGCGCAGAATCCCGACCGCGTCGACGGCTGGCTCGAAGAGTTCAAAGGCCTTCCCCTCGCCCACCATCGCCTCGTCGCGGCGGCGCTTTGGCAAGCCGGCAATCCCAAAGGGGCTCAGCTCCTTCGCAACCTGAGCACCACCTCCCCGGTCGGCGCCGACGTGCAACGCCTCGCGAACAAACCGGCTCTTCCGGTTGCCGATACTCCGGTGCTTTCCCCCTCTTCGATGAACCTCCAGTGGGGCGCTTTCCTCGCCTGCGGCGATGAGCGTCATGTCGTCAACATCCTCGATGGGATTGGCACCGATCACCCGGCGCTCTCCTCCGCGGCCCGTTACGCCTTGGCCCAAAATGCCGCGGCGCATCCTCGCGTGATGGAAATCTGCCGCTCCCAGTTGAGCAAACAGTCCAGCGAAGTGCGTTCCGTGCTCCAAGCCGCGCTTAATGACGCGTCCAGCGGGGCGACTCGTCCGCAGATCTAAACGGAACGAGAGCGTTAATCTCCAGCCGGCCTTCCGAGGCCGGCTTTTTTATTGGAATTCGGAAGAACGAGGAAGGAGACCGTGGTCGCGGACCTCACGCGCGAAAAGTCCCGGCAATGAGCGGCGCTGTTTCGCGGCCACCCGTGCCGCAAAAAAATTCATCCACGCAGGCAGGACGCCGGAAGCCCATGGCACGCGCCGTGCATCCTAGTGAGCGTGGCCAGCTCATTCCCATCGCACTTGCCGACACCGTCGCAGCGCAGGTCGCTGGCACTGTTGATCACGCTCCTCTCGATCGCGGTCACGGTGCTGCACACGCGAGCCGCGGTTCCGGCGGTGGCGGTTTTGTATGGTGCGGCTTGGGTGCCAGGAGACACCGTCCGGGAAGGTGCGGCGGAATTTGAAGTCCTCATGTGCGTCGCGCACGCGCAGCACACCAATCCCGTGGCTGGCTTGGTGAGCGTGGGCCAGCGTCACGGTGGTTTTCCCCCTGCTGCCGAAATTGCGCTCGAACGCGTCGCGCACATGGGCGTTCCCGTCGTCCGACTGGCTCAAGGTGGTCCGATCCCTTCGCACCCCGGCAATTCGTTTATCGAGGCGGGATCGCTTTCCCCGGCGGAATCCAAACGACTTCTGACCGAATGCCTCACTCGATACGGGGCGCTTCCGATCGCAGTGGATCCAAGTAAACCCACCAAAAAAGAATCGGCGGCGTTGCAGGCGAGACTCGCGCTGTTTCAAGCGCAATTCGACGCCCGCAACCTCAACCAGCTGGCGATGCGGTAGCGCCCCACTTCCGAGAAAAGTTCGCCGAGGCAAGTTCGCCGACGAGCACGCGCCACTGACCATCGGTTTTTGTTTCTTGCTCCGGCATTCTGCGAGCGGT
>JBDSSU010000227.1:0-8189 GCA_039928635.1 Opitutaceae bacterium
CCTTCGGCCTGTTTTTGCACGCGCTGTGGCAGACGTTTCGCGACGATTTGGTGCCATGGAGACCGCGCGCGGTGGATTGGGCGACCGTGGCGGTAGTGGTGTTTGGATCGAGTGTTTTGCTCGTTCACGAGCCGTTTGGTTTCAAAATCCTCATGGACGAAATCTCCCTCTTGGGGACGTCCATGAACATGCATTTCAACAAAATCGTTCTGATGCCCTTTCGGGGGAACGATATCCAGGGGACCTTTCTCCTGCTCGATGGCATGCTGGACAAGCGACCGCTCTTTTTTCCGTTCTTGGAATCGATCGTGCATGATCTCACCGGTTATCGCCCGGAAAACGCGTTCGTGCTCAATGGGATTCTGACCGCGTTGTTCCTCACCTTGGTCAACGCGATCGGCCGCATGCTGGCGGGCCGTTTGGCGGGCTGGCTCGGCGTGGCTCTCTTTGCCGGACTTCCTTTGCTGGCGCACAACGCCACCGGTGGTGGTTTCGAGCTGTTGAATCTCGTGATGATTCTCGGAACGCTCCTGCTCGGTATCCGTTTTGCCGAGCGGGCGGACGCGCCGTCTCTCACCGCTTTGGTCTATTGTTCCCTGTTGCTCGCCCAAGTGCGTTACGAGTCCGTTCTGTACCTGGCCCCGGTGGCTGTCCTGGTGCTGTTGGTTTGGTGGCGTGAGCAGCGCGCCATGCTCTCCTGGCCAATCCTGTTCGCGCCCTTGCTGATGCTCCATTATCCGCTGCAGCACCGGATTTTCACGCTACGGCACGAGGTGTGGGAGCTGGCCAGCAAGCCCGGTTACACGACGCCTTTTTCTCTGAGCTACATTCCTGAAAATCTTGCTCACGCGATGAGCTTCTTTTTCGCCCGGCCCGCCGATCAGCCCAACTCCCTTCTTTTCTCTGCGCTGGGATGGATCGCGATCCCCTTCTTCGGGCTGTTGATCGTCAAGCGTCTGAAGACGCTGTCGACGCAATCGCCGGCCGTTCTGGCGACGACGATATTCGCCTTCGGTTTCGCGGCGCAGTTTGCGCTCATGATGTGCTATTTCTGGGGAAAGTTCGACGAGCCCGTCATCCGCCGGCTGAGTTTGCCGACTCATCTGGGAATGGTGGTCGCCCTCCTTGCGGTGTTGCCGCAGTTCGGCGGGATCTTGGGGGCGCGGGTTTTGCTGGCGGCAGCGTCCCTCGGTGTTTTGGCCAGTGGGGCTCCGTCGATGGCAGCGCATGCTTATAGCCGCGAATATCATCCCGGACTTGAAACCACCTGGCGCCGGCAGTTCATGAAAGAGCAGCCGCGCAGAGACTATCTTGTGATCGATAACGATGCGATGATCTGGATCACCCACCAGATTTCCGCCACGCCGATTGGCCAGGCGATCAACCGGCGCGACTCGATCATCTTTCACATGCGGAACCGCACTTTCTCAGCGATCTATGTTTTTCAACGCTTCGAGATCGACCCTGAAACAGGCAAGATGACGCTGCGCGAGGGCGACGATCTTGGACCGAAGTTCGTCCTGGAGACGGTGCGCGAGGAGCGATTGAAACTTTTAACGCTGAACCGCATCAGCCTGTTGAAGGAAATCCGGGAGGGTGAAAATATCCTCACGCAGCCGCTCCCCGAGGATCGCAGCGTACCGGTCAACCGGGCTGAAATAGAGCAGGCTCGAAGGAGTTATCTGGAAAATTATCTCAAGCAGCTTCCCTGAAACGCCACGGCATGACGCTGATCGCGGATCGACCAAAATGATTTCTTCCGGGCACTCAATGGTGGCGGACGATATGGCTGATTCTCGGTCGATGCTCACGTCACGCGGCGGCTCTGACGCGGGGCGTTTTTTTTTGCCATGATTCGATCGCTCGTTGAGCTGCTCCGACCCATCGATCGGGATCAACGTCGCCGGCAGTTACTCTTCCTGGCCGCGGGAATCGCGGCGGCTTTCCTCGGTTTCGTCGCGGTCGGACCCGTGACAGCGGAGCGGTTGATCGCCGGTTACGGCTATTATTATATTTTGGGATTGTTTGTCTTGTTCGTGGGGTTCGCCTGGCGGGTGGCGCGTGCTCGCCCCACTTGGCGCCGCTGGCTCTGCCAGCCGGGTTGGCCGGCCGTGGCAATTATTCTGGCTGCCGGCCTCGCGATCTGGAGCGATCCGCTTAAGCACAAGATTCTCTATGACGAGTATGTGCTGCAGGGCACCGCTGCTCAAATGCACGCGACGAAGGAGATCGGGACCGCAGTGCGAGCGTACGATATTTTTGGGACGTGGGTACCGATTGATCTGTTTCTGGATAAGCGGCCTTACTTTTTCGCGTTTCTGGTCTCGCTCCTCCATGATCTGACCGGGTTTCGGGTCGCCAATATGTTTGTGCTTAACGTGGCGCTCGCCCCGGTTTTCGTGGGCCTCGTCTACTGGCTCGCAGCAACCCTGACGGGGCGACGGGGGCCTGCGACTCTCGCGATGGCTTTGCTCGCAACGATGCCGTTGCTGGGGCAGCAGGTCACCGGCGCAGGAATGGAACTGCACAACGTGACGATGCTCGCGCTCGTGATGGCGCTCGCGATTCTCTATCTGCGCGCGCCGGACGATGACCGGCTGTCCTTGTTGGTGCTTGGCGCGGTGCTGCTTTCGCAGAGTCGTTACGAGTCGGTGATCTTTGTGGTGCCGACCGCGCTGGTAATCGTCTTGGGCTGGGTGCGGATCAAACGGGTCCTGCTGCCTTGGACGGCACTGATCGCACCCCTGCTGCTCGTTCCGTATGCATGGCACAACCGCGTCCTCTCAGCCAAGCCCGCGCTCTGGCAGTTGCGGGAAGGCGAAACGACGCGGTTTGCCTTGAGTTACCTCGCGGGCAATCTCCGCGCTGCTGGGAAGTTCTTTTTCAATACGAGTGTCGAGCTGGCGAACTCGTGGTGGCTTTCCGCGCTCGGAGCCGTGGCGCTGGTTTGGATTCTGATCCGCGCGCTACGCTGGCTTCGGGATCCCGCTCGACGCGATCTGACCGCATCGGAGCTGGTGGTGCTGGTTTTCGGGGCCGGCATCATCGGCAATCTGACGATGCTCATGTTTTATTATTGGAGCCGCCTGGACGAAGTCATCGCTTCGCGGTTTGCCCTGCCGCTCTATTTTCTCCTCGCGCTCCTCGGTGCGCGTTTGGCGTGCGATCTCGATTCCCGTCGTCTGCCGGGAACGAAGCTGGCGGTATTTGGGTTGGGCGCGTGGTTTTTTGTCTTTGGTTTGCCGGCGGTAGCGCGCCGCCCTTACACCGACCAGAATCTGGTGATGCACGAGGTTGAGTGGACGCGTGAAATGGTAACGTCACGGGCCCACTCGGTGCTGCTCATTACGAACAGCTCCACGATCCCTTTTGTGTTGTCGCGCATCCCGACGGTGCTGATTGGTGCAGCCCGAAATCGGGGCGAACAGATCCGCTTTCATCTCGATGAAGGGACTTTTCAGGAGGCGATTGTCGCCCAGGCGATTCGCCCCGTTTCTGCCCAGGGCGAAACCGGGGTTGATCCCGACGATCTGCTGCCGCCGTCGTTTCATCTGCAGACGATCGAGCAGAAACGGTTTGGCGGCCGTTGGCTGCGAATTAGCCGCATCGTCAGCATCGATCCGCCGGCCAGCGCTGAAGGCGCAGCGCCCTCCGTCGCGGAGCCGGCATCCGCGAGAAGATCCACGGAGCTCCAATGAGTGAACCGATCCGCTCCGGTGCATGGCTGGGATGGAGGATTTTCGGGGACATTCTGGTTCGCCCGCGCAGCGTCCTCCAGGAGCTTAAGCCTGCACTTGCGTTGTCGACATGAACGCACCGACT
This sequence comes from Opitutaceae bacterium, assembly GCA_039928635.1. Taxonomy (GTDB): domain Bacteria; phylum Verrucomicrobiota; class Verrucomicrobiia; order Opitutales; family Opitutaceae; genus DATAKE01. Next base: position 3,823 of record JBDSSU010000227.1, read on the forward strand.
ACTGCGCAAGCTGATGTGCCCGCGTCGGCCGGCCGTCCCAGTCCCAACTTCCTGTGGTGTTTATTGGTTTTGGGAACCGCCACGTACTTCGGTCTGTTTGTAGCTCGGCCGGCGCTGCTACCTGCGGTGGGAATAAACTATCTTGGGGTGTGGTTCCTCGATTCCTTCGCGATCCTGGCATCGAACGATGCGCTGGCTCGGGGCCTGGATGTGTATGCGCCGAACGCGCTGGATTACCTGCAACGTCCTCACGTTTATTCTCACTGGTGGCTTGGGCTTGGAAATCTCGGGCTCACTCGCGCCAGTAATCTCGGGGTGGGGCTCGCGCTCACGCTGGCGTTTTTCGCCGTGGCCTTGACCGCTCTGCGTCCGCGGAAGGTCGGTGAGCTCCTCTGGTACCTTTGCATCCTTTGTTCTTCGCCGGTTTTGCTCGCGGTGCATCGCGCGAATAACGATCTCGTGGTGTTTCTGCTGCTTGCCGGCATGGTGCCGTGTTTGGTTTCGCCGTTCCCATCCGCCCGCCTGGTTGCCGCGGTGATTGTTGCGCTGGCCACGGGCCTGAAATTTTATCCCGCCGCCGCAGGACTCCTGTTGCTCGCAGGTGCCGGCGCTTCCTCTCCCACCGTGCGCCGTGGCCTGCTGGTCGGAGCCGCCGCGATCACTTTGGTTTTGGCTTCGTTGGTTCCGGATCTTCAGCGAATGGGTGCGATGCTTCCCCATGTGAAAGCGGAAGGGCTGATGAGTTTCGGGGCCGGAAACGTGCTCGGCATCTTCGGAATCTTTGGATGGGCCGCGCTGGCCGTTGGCGCAGCAGCCGCCGTCGCCATCGGGCTGGCGTTTTGGCGGGCGAACATTTTCAAGGACGCCGACGCCGGAGGAATCGAACCAGCGGAATGGTTGCGATTTGTGCTCGGCGCCACGCTCCTCACCGCCTGTTTCTTCACGGGAATGAATTTTGGCTACCGCTGGATTTTCGCGCTTTGGCTCGGGCCTTTTTTGTGGAAAGCGCTTCGCGAACATCCGTCAATCCGAGTCCGCCGTTTCGCCGCGATCACCGCCGGCCTGATGGGCGTCGCGCTGTGGGCGGATGCCTTTGCGGCGGTGATCTTGACGCGTTTGTCCGGACGGATCCCGGGAGAAAAGCTCGTTCATTGGGCCGACCGATTTTTCCTCTTCGAGCAACCGCTCACCTGGGCGTTTTTCGCCTGCCTGATCGGCTGGCTCGTCCATTTCACCCGGACTGAAACCCGGCTTTTGATCAGCCGCTAATTTTTTGTTCATGCCTTCAGCTCCCTCTGCCCCACGGGTCCCATCAAGTTTCCGCCTCACCGGATTGCTCGTGGTTTTGATTGTCGTCGCGGTCGCGTGGACGGGACGGGAGATACCCAGCTTTGAGTACGCGCTGTTGATGGATGATGACACCAACATCCTTTTCAACGCGCACCTGGGCGTGCTCGATGGCGCGAGGCTGTGGTGGATGTTCACGGACATGAGTTTCGTTTCGCGCTACATGCCCCTGAGCTGGCTCAGTTTCAATTGTCTCGTCGGAGCGGGGGATTTGTCGCCGTGGCCGTTTCATATCGCAGGAGTGATCTTCCACGGGTTGAACGCACTGATCGTTTTTTCCTGCCTGAGACTTTTGATCCGGCGCTTTCAGCCGACGAGTGAGGCCTGCGATCAGGCCTTGGCGGCGGGGATGGGTGCCTTGCTTTGGTCCTTGCATCCCTTGCGGGTCGAAGCGGTCGCGTGGTGTTCGGGATTGATCTATGTCGAGGGCGGGTGCTTTACGCTGTTGAGCCTTTACGCCCGCCTGCGGGAACTGGAAGCACGTCATACCGGCGTGGGCCGGGCGAACGGGTGGTTTGCACTGTCAGCGCTGATGTTCGCGTTTTCGCTGCTGACGTATCCCGTGGCGCTCTTTCTGCCCGCCGTTTTCCTGCTGCTGGATTACTCGTGGTGTAAGAGCGACGGGCGCCGCGTGTGGCGGGCATTGTGGTTCGGTCTCATTGTGCTTGGACTGATGGCCGGAGCCGCGCTCGGAGCGACTTTGGTGGGACGATCCCACTTGAATGCCAGCGGAGTGGCCCCGATTTCGCTGGACCAGTTTGGCGTGGTCGCACGGCTGTTGCAGGCTGGATACGTGTGGACGGCTTATCTCTGGCGCACGATTTGGCCCCTCGACCTCAAGCCGATCATGGATGCGATCTTCGAAGTCAGGTTGCAGGACGTGCGCATCTGGGCCCCGTTTCCCGTCCTGATAATTCTATCGGCGGCTGCGTGGCGTTTCCGACGCAGGGCGCCGTTCGTCGGGGTTTGCTGGCTCGCGTATCTTGTCTGGATGGTGCCGGTACTCGGGTTGACGGAGCACCCTCACGTGCCGGCTGATCGTTACAGCTATCTTTCGGGTCTGCTTCTCTCCATCGTCGTGTCTTTCGGTTTATCGCGTGTTCCGGCGCGCTTCCGTTCCTCCGTTCGCATGGCTGGGGCGGTAGTCCTGGCTGGCTTCGCAGTACTAAGTGTTCGGCAGGCTCGGTACTGGCGCGATCCCGTCACGATGTTCGAATACGTATTTCAGAAGTTAAACGACGAGGATCTGCGGAACATCACGTTGGCGCGCATCGCGAAACTGCGGTTTCTAGCAGGTGAAGTTCGGGAGGGTCGGGCTCTCGGCGACAAGGTTTACCGGGCTGCTCCGCATATTGCGGGCGTGGCGCGGACCTGGCGGGAAATGCAACCGGCGCAGTCCCTTTCACCGGAGGTGGCGGCGCGACCCCGTCAGGAATGGCGCACCGCGCCCTGGGTTTTCCTCCACGACAGCATTGCTGCGGAGAACCTGCGCGAGGGCCGGCGTCGCGACGCTTTGGTGCGCCTTGATATGGCTCTCGCGATGGACCCCGACTACGTCGATGCGCGATTTCGGCGTGCCTTGGTTCGAGTTGACCTTGGTGACGCCCCTGGAGCGGCGCATGATTGGTTGGTGCTTACGGCAACGGATACTTCGGGAATCCTCTCGGCTGAAGGAATGCGCTTTCTAAGCACGCAGATTTCTGCGGAGTTTCGCGCCCAGGGCGATGTGCGCCTGGCGGATGGATTGAGCGCACGCGCCCGACAGGAGCCGCCACCGGCGCGCGCCGCTGGTGCGCGGGAGTGATCGATTCCCCCGACGTACAACCGTCGGCCCGGTTCACGGTGTTGCCATTCTTGCATTCCCGGCCTCTGAGTCGAAACCGTCAGGCCAGTCTTCGTTGACGCTTTGAAGATTTGCCGGGGGCAGATCGGGAACGAGTGAAGGTTTCGAGAGATGGACCAACCGCATGCGAATGTCGGTGGTTCGAAGAATTTCCCGCTGTCTCGGGGTGAAACCGTCGTACTGGTACGGCGGGTATTCCAACGGATGCGCGGCGGATAGGACGGTTTCCCCCGCCGGCGGTTCTGCAGGCGATCTCACCGGGTACAGATAGTGGGCGTTGACCAAGGCGTAGTCCGGGTTCGTCACCGGCGAGGGGGCCGCGCCGAAATAACTCCCCGTTACCGTCGCCGTGCGTTTGGGGTTTCCGACCTGGCCGAGGGCGGTGGCTTCGAACTCCCGGGGAAATACCCGCCAGTAATGCGGCACTATGTTGAACAAGCTGAGTGTAACGAGAAGAGCCCCGCCGATCCAACCCGCACGTGAATTCACCTGTGTCCACGAGGCGAGTCCCCATCCGCTTAGAATGCAGAGCAAAGGCACGATGGGCTTTACGGTGCGCGCATTGAGGACGAACAAATGGGCACTCGTGGACATCACCGTCCACAAGAGCCAGATGCCCAAAACGGTCGCTGAGAGAACAACCACGCGTCCGGGTACAGGCTGGATTTTGCGAATGCGAGACCTCAGCCAGAACGTGATCGGCAGGAGGATAGCGACCAACCCAAAGAATCCTTCCGAGTGCCAGAGATATTCTCCGGGGAGACTCCAACCTTCGCGATAGAGTCCCTGAACCACCGAGCGGCCGTACATCACGGTCGATTGAAGGAATGCCGGGCCGAAAAACCAAAGGCCGAGGGAATAAGGCAGGGCCACGGCGACGACCTCGCTCGCCAGGGTGACGCAGGCATCGCCGCGGTTTTGGCAGTTTCGGCTCTCCCGGAAAAAACGGATGAGCACCACCAGAGGGAGCAAATACCAGTAGGCATTGTAGACGTGGAAGGCAGCACCCGCGAGCAAGCCGGCGGCGACGCTGCGCACTTTCCCCTCGGACCCTGCCGCGACAAGCAGAGCGGCCAGCGTGAGCGCGATCGAGGCGTCGTAAGGAAACAAGTGCCGGGAAAAATAAAAAGCGGTGTTTGAGCAGGCCAGCACTAGGGCCGCGCAGAATGCTTCCCGT
>JBDSSU010000228.1:0-7303 GCA_039928635.1 Opitutaceae bacterium
CGGTCAGAAATCGGACGGGCATCTCGGTATTTTGAAAATTCCCCGGAGCTTGCTCCGGGGAGGTTCATCCATGGAAAAGAGTTCCGCGAGGTGACTTCGGTGTGAGGAGGACCGCTCCTCGGCACGCCGCATCTCCGGAGTTGCACTCCGTGAAGTCCGCGGCTCTGTGTTTCCGCCACGCTTCACATGTCCACTTCCTCGGTTGAAAACGTCGTCATCATCGGCACCGGTTGCGCGGGTCTCACGGCCGCCATTTACACCGGGCGAGCCAATCTCAACCCGCTCGTGCTCGAAGGCCCGCTGCCGGGCGGCCAGCTGACGACGACCAGTGAGGTCGAGAATTTTCCGGGTTTTCCGGAGGGTGTGGATGGCTTTCAACTGATGGATAACCTGAGGAAGCAGGCGACGAAGTTTGGGACGCGTTTCGAACAGGCCTTGGTGACTTCGGTGGATTTTTCCTCCATGCCGCGGAAACTGGTGGCGGGCGATCGCACGATTCTCGCCAAAGCGGTGATCATCGCGACGGGCGCGTCGCCGCGCATGACCGGCATTCCGGGAGAGAAGGAACTTTACGGCGGCAAAGGCGTGACGACCTGCGCGACGTGCGACGGAGCCTTCTATCGGAAAATGGACGTGGCGGTGATCGGTGGCGGGGACAGCGCGGCGGAGGAAGCGCTGTTCCTCACACGCTTCGCCAGCAAGGTTTACCTGGTGCACCGCCGGCATGAACTGCGCGCCTCGAAAATTATGGCGGACCGCGCCACCTCGCATCCGAAGATCCAGTGCGTTTGGGACAGCGTGCCGCTCGCGGTCGAGGGTGTTGCCGAAGGCTCGGTCAGCGGTCTGAAAATCCAAAACGTGAAAACGAACGTGGAGTCGGTCCTTCCCGTGAAGGGGATTTTCGTCGCGATTGGCCACGTACCGAACACAGGACCCTTCGCGCCACCGCTCGCAGTGGATGAGGGCGGCTATTTCAAGCCGGCGCATGGCTCACACATCCAGACCAATGTCCCCGGGGTCTACGTGGCCGGCGACTGCGCAGACCATATCTATCGCCAGGCGATCACCGCCGCAGGCATGGGCTGCGCCGCCGCGATCGAAGCGGAGCGCTGGCTTTCAGAACACGGCGGGTAAAGGCCGGCCGGGTTCCCGCTTGGGGCCGAACCTCACGACGGCAACGAACCTCTTCCTTGAACGCGCCACCTGCGCAGACCGTTTCCCGCGAATGGCGCGAATCGACGCGAAACTTTACAGACAGGAAGGCTCGGTGCGCTGGATCAGCGGCTGCTTTTCTGCAACGCCTCGATCCGTGTCCATTCATGTCCATCCGTGGTCAGTTTCATCCGGACAAATCCGACTGACGCAGCCAAACTCGTCTTCAGTTCTCTAACCGATTGGTCGATGATTATGCGCCCCGTGGAATTCGAATTCGCAACCGCTCCGGAGATGAGTCGACCATGGTAGATCCCAAAACCTCCGACGCGGATATCACCCGGGCTCAAGCGCTCGCCTCATTGCTGTCGTACGCCGGAACTGAGATCGAACCCACGACCGCGGGAACTACGGCGATCACAGGCATGATGACCATGCATCGGGATTACGTGACGCACATCAGCGAGATGAATCGTGTTCTCGGGATCCCGGCCGACTACGCGGTCTCGCGTGATCTGGTCCTGCAACTCGAGGCGCCGCAAAGCGACCTCCATTTGATCACCGCGGATTGGGAGATACACCCGGTGCGGCTTTATGCGCCCGCCGCTGCCGCGTGGTTTCGCCTCAACGCGGCCGCGGCGGCGGAGAATATCGCGCTCCTTCCCCTCTCCGGTTTCCGCAGCGTGTCACGGCAGCTGGAAATTTTTCGCCGGAAGCTTGAGAAAGGCATCCCGATGGCGGAGATCCTGAAAATGAACGCCGCTCCCGGGTACAGCGAACATCACACCGGCCGCGCCGTCGACGTGAGTACGCCGGGGGAACGACCTTTCGCAGAGAGCTTCGGCGAGACGGCGGCATTTCGCTGGCTGACTCAACGCGCCGGAGAATTCGGCTTCCGCCTTTCCTACCCGCGCGACAATCCCCACGGCATCAGCTACGAACCGTGGCATTGGTGGTGGGGAACCGGGATCACGTGATGGGAGGTCGGAGCTGACACCCTTTCTTCTCAACGACGTTCCGCGGCGCAGACGCCTGGAAATCCCCCCTGTCCCAAGTGACCGGGAAATGCAGGGATTCGCCGTCCCGAAATACGCGCCGGTTTCGACGCGCTTGGGTTACATCTTGGCGATGAAAGCGATGGTGACGCGTTGGTTCCGAAAAGCGGGGCAGACAGTTCCATTTCCCGGCCTTTCTACCGGAGTTACGAACCACTGATATCCTGAAGACGGATCAAAGCGCCGGAGCATGGACGCAGAAGCGCTCGCGAGATTCCCCGGTAAACCATCACGAATTGCTGGGAAAGCGTTGGTGGCCTTCAATCTTCCGCTCTTTTGGAGGCGGCAGCCGCGGACGGCCCTCTAATTGGAATAGTTCTAATTCTCAGTTGCGCCTTAGAACCATTCCATTTTGTTGGCGGGTTCACTTATGTCCCCCGCCACCTCAATTCTCCCCGATGCGCTCGCCCAGCGGCTGGCTGACAGCGGGCTTCGCGCCACCCCCCAGCGCGAGATCGTCTACAGCGTTCTCCTCGCGAAACGCGATCACCCCACCGCCGACGAAGTTTTCGTCCGCGTGAAGTCAGAGCTCCCCACCATCTCACTCGCGACGGTCTATAACTGCCTCGAGACCCTCGTTCACTGCGACCTCGTCCGCGCGGTGAATTTCGAGCGTGGCCCCACCCGCTACTGCCCGAATCTTCGGCCGCACGCCCATTTTCACGACGAACAAACCGGCGCCACTCACGATATTGAGCTGCCACCTGAAATCCTGGAAAAAGTAAACGCCGTGCTGCCGTCCGGCTACGATGCCAAATCGGTGGAGATTACTTTTCGCGGCAAGGCCAAGCCTTCCACGTCCTGATCCACCCGGTCTCTCCTCCCAGCTGCCATCTCCCGTTTCCCGTTTCCGCATGAGCCAACTCGAAATCAAAAATCTCCGCATCGCCATCGGCGAAAAGGAAATCGTCAAAGGCTTCTCGCTTACCATCCGGAGCGGCGAAGTTCACGCGATCATGGGGCCCAATGGCACCGGTAAATCGACTCTCGCGAAAGCAGTCGCGGGTCACCCCGACTACACCATCACCGGCGGAGATGTGCTGGTCGACGGCGTCTCGATTCTCGCGCAGGAGGCCGACGAGCGGGCCCGCGCCGGCATCTTCCTCGCTTTTCAGTACCCGAGTGAAATCCCCGGCGTCTCAATCGCGAATTTCCTACGTGCCGCGCTCCAGGCGCGCCTGGCGGAAGGCGAAGAGCTCGACGCCACGGCCTATTACAAGCGGCTCTATTCGAAAATGGATCTGCTGAAGATCGACCGGAAATTCACCTCCCGTTCGGTGAATGATGGGTTCTCCGGCGGCGAGAAAAAGCGCTGCGAGATTCTGCAGATGGCGATGCTGGAGCCCAAGTTCGCGCTGATGGACGAGACCGACTTGGGCTTGGATATCGATGCGCTGCGAATCGTCGCCGACGGCGTCAACACCATGCGCGGCCCGAATCTCGGCGTGTTGATGATCACCCACTACCAGCGCCTCCTCGATTATATCGTGCCGGATTACGTTCACGTGATGTGGGATGGCCGCATCGTAAAGAGCGGCGACAAATCCCTCGCGCTCGAACTCGAAGCCAAGGGCTACGACTGGGTCAAAAAAGAACTCGTCACCGCCTGAGAGCACGAGCCCATCCCGCTGCCAAGACCGTTTAACTATTTCCGCTCATGAAACCGCCAACCGAACTCGAAGCCGCTCCCGCGCCTGATACTGCGACGGAAAATCCCGTTATCGGCATCGACCAGTCTTCCGGTAACTTCTCCTACAAAGTCGACCACTACGCTTTCGACGCCGGCACCGGCCTGAGCGAGGACACCGTTCGCTACATCAGCTCAGTGAAGAAGGAAGCACCGTGGATCCTCGAGTTCCGGCTCAACGCCCTGAAAAAATTTCTCTCGATGCCGATGCCCACGCATTGGGCGACAAAGGACCTCGAGAACATCGATTTCAGCAAAATCCGGTATTACCTCTCGCAAGGCCAGAAACCGAAGCGCACGTGGGACGAGGTGCCCGACGACATCAAAAAAACTTTCGAGCGTCTCGGGATTCCGGAGCAGGAACGTAAGTTTCTCGCCGGCGTCGAGGCGCAGTTCGACAGCGAAGCGGCTTACTCGAACATCAAGGACATCGTCGCGAAACAGGGCGTGATCTTCGTCAATTCGACGGAAGGCCTGCGCGAGCATCCGGAGATTTTCAAAAAATTCTTCGGCAAAGTCATTCCGACGGGTGACAACAAATTCTCCGCTCTGAACAGCGCGGTGTTTTCCGGCGGCTCCTTCATCTACGTGCCACCCGGCGTGAAGGTCGCCCAACCGCTCCAGGCTTATTTCCGCATCAACGCGGAAAACTTCGGGCAGTTCGAACGCACGCTCATCATCGCCGACGAAGGCGCCGAGGTGGTCTACATGGAAGGCTGCACCGCACCGAAGTTCTCGACGTCGACGCTGCACAGCGCGGTCGTGGAACTCGTCGCTTTGAAGGGCGCGAAGATCCAATACATCACCGTCCAGAACTGGGCGAACAACGTGTTCAACCTCGTCACCAAACGCGGCGTCGCGCACGAGGAAGCCGAGATCAAGTGGATCGACTGCAACATCGGCAGCCGTCTCACGATGAAATACCCGGGCGTCGTTCTAAAAGGCCGCAAGGCTCGCGGCGAAGTGATCTCGATCGCGCTCGCGAACGACGGCCAGCACCAGGACACCGGTGCGAAGATGATCCACGCGGCGGATGAAACGACTTCGAACATTGTCGCGAAATCCATTTCCGTTGGGCAGGGGCGCAGCACGTATCGCGGCATCGTCCACATCCCCAAGCATCTCAAAGGCTGCAAAAACAACACCGAGTGCGACGCGTTGCTCATCAGCACGAACAGCCGCACCGACACTTATCCCGCGATCACGGTCCGCGGCGACGCGAACTCCGTGCAGCACGAAGCCAGCGTGTCGAAGGTCAGCGCCGAGCAGATTTTCTACATGCAGCAGCGCGGCCTCAGTGAAGGTCAGGCCATGAGCCTCAGCGTGAACGGTTTCATCAACGATCTGGCGCGGCAGTTCCCGATGGAATACTCGGTCGAGCTGAAGCGGCTCATCGATCTCGAAATGGAAGGCAGCGTCGGCTGACCCTGCCAGTTGATCCTGCTCGTAACCGTGATCGTGATCGATCCGGCGGGCAGCGATCACGAGCACGATCAAGAATCACGAGTACGATCAGAACATGTCCGCATCCGCCCTCACCGAAACCACCTCTCTCGTCGGCAGCTTCACGGATGAAGCTTTCGCCGCGCACCTTGCATCGCTCGGAGCCGCCCCCGCGTGGTGGCTCGACCGCAAACGCGCCGCCTTCGAAAAATTCGCATCCTTGCCGATGCCGCGACGCACCGATGAACATTGGCGCTTTAGCAGCATTGGGGCGCTAACTCTCGACGGCTTCGCGCTGCATTCCAGCGTAGTGAGCACTGAGTTCGCGCCCGCCGCTGCCGCTCCTGCTACCGCGTCGCTCAGCTTGGTGAACAATGAGGTTGCTACTCAGGTGGCGCCTTCCGCTGAACTCCTCTCCCGCGGCGTGATCGTCACCACGCTCGCCGACGCCGCCCTCAAACACCCCGAGCTCCTCAAAGCCCATTTCATGGCCCAGCCGCAGAAGCTCGGCTCCGAGAAGTTCGCGGCGTTGCACACGGCATTTGTTGGTGATGGCGCGTTCATTTACGTGCCGCGCGGAGTCGAGCTCACCGCTCCGGTCGTGGTTGTTCACGCCGCGGCGGGCCCGGACACCGCGGTTTTTCCCCACACCTTGGTGGTCGCGGAAGAGAATTCGAAAGTAACCGTCATCGACTATTTCCTGTCCGCGGACGCAGGCGCGCACTTCGCGTGCGGTGCCAACGATCTCTACGCCGCGCACGGCGCCCAGCTGACCTACATCGCGGCGCAAAACTGGTCCCGGGACACGCTGTCGTTCCAGTTTAACTCCACGATCGTCCGCCGTGATGCCCGCGTTCAATCGCTCAATCTCCATCTCGGCGCCCGCCAGGCCAGGCACGAATCGATGTCACAGCTTCAGGCACCCGGAGCGTTTTCCGAGATGCTCGCGCTGACCGTTGCCGAAGGCGCGCAGGAGTTCGATCAACGCACCCTGCAAGTTCATCAGGCGCCGAACACCAAGTCCGACCTCCTCTACAAAAACGCGCTCCGCGACAAGGCCCGGACGATTTTCTCCGGGCTGATCATCGTCGATCCCGACGCGCAAAAGACCGACGCCTACCAGACCAACCGCAACCTGATGTTGAGCGATGAGGCCGAGGCGAACTCGCTTCCGGGCTTGGAAATTCAGGCGAATGACGTCCGCTGCAGTCACGGCGCAACCTCCTCCCGCATCGACCCTGAGCAGGAATTTTATCTTCAAACTCGCGGCATCGCAAAATCTGCCGCGGACGAGCTCCTCACTTTTGGCTTCTTCGAGGAAGTGCTGTCCAAACTCGAAAGCACCACGCTCCACGATGGGCTTCACGACCTGATCAAAGCGAAATTTAAGAAGTAGCGATAAGTGAGTAACGGGTAGCGAGCAGGGCAGACGCCGGCTTCCACCCAGTACTCGCTCCTCGATGCTCGCTCCTCCCATGACCACCAAAGATCGCACCCTCTCCCGCGACGTTACCGCGACCCAGATTCCTTCGGGTGACAAGGTTCCGCTCCCTTCTGGCACGACCGTCATGATTCATCAGACGCTCGGCGGGAGTTACACGGTCCAAACCGATTTCGGCCTCTTCCGATTGGACGGGAAAGATGCTGACGCGATCGGAGAGCAGCTCGCTGACAACACGGTAAAAACGGCAACTCTCGATGGCGGCGCACCGGATCCCGAAGCGGTTTGGTCACAGCTTCGCCGGGTTTTCGATCCCGAGATTCCCGTTAACATTGTGGACCTCGGGCTGGTTTACTCGATGGACGTTTCTGGCGAACAAGCCGCCGGCTACCGGGTGGACGTCGCGATGACCCTCACGGCTCCGGGATGCGGGATGGGGCCGGCGATCGCCGAGGATGCGAAAACGAAAATTCTTCTGGTCCCTGGCGTCAGCACCGCGGATGTGCGGATCACCTGGGATCCGCC
>JBDSSU010000229.1:0-6444 GCA_039928635.1 Opitutaceae bacterium
GCGTAGTCCGGGAGATCGGTGAAACTCGGGATGCCGCCGGTGTGGGACAGGAGCTGCCGCAGCGTGACCGGTTTCCACGTCTCGGGAGCCGAGGGGATGAACTTCCCCAACCCATCGTCGATCGAAAGTTTGCCGCGCTCGGCGAGCAACAGGATGCCCGCCGCCGTGAACTGTTTCGTCACCGAGCCGATGCGGAACTTGGTCGTGAGCGTGTGCGCGATCTTCCACTCGATGTTTGCCCAGCCCGCACTCTGCTCAAAGAGCACGGTGCTGTTTTTCGCCACCAACACCGAGCCCATGAAACGATCGTTGGCGGATCGAGCTTTGACGATCGCGCTCATCCGGGCGGTGTCTTGCGCCATCGCGGTGGCAAACCAGAGGAGGAACGAGAGAGTAAGAAGAGTGACGCGACGCATGGTGGGAATGGATCTGTTTTTGGATGAGGTAGGGTTAATTCCTGAAACGAGAGGGGTTGAAGTCTGAGCCGGGCACTGACGGCTATTCCGCGCGCAGCGCGACCGCGGGATTGACCTTCGTCGCGCGGCGCGCGGGCAGCCAACAGGCGAACACCGCGATCACTCCGAAGAGCAGCGTGACCGCGACGTAGGCGACGGGATCGAACGCGTTGAGAAAGCCGAGGGTCAGCTTGCTCCACGCCAGCGCGAAGATTCCCCCGCCGACCAAACCCAGCGCCAGGCCGACGGCCACGAGGCTCAGGCCCTCGCGCACGAAGAGTCTCACGACTTGGCCCGGCGTTGCCCCGAGCGCCATGCGCACGCCAATCTCGTGCACTCGCTGGTGGACCGAGAACGTCATCAACCCATAGAGGCCGACGGACGCCATGCCGAGAGCGAGGAGGCCCAGCGACGCGCTGGTCACGGCAAAGGCGTAGAAAGGCAGCATCATGAAATCGACCCAGTACGAGTGCCGGCGCTCGAATTGCAGATTGAGACCCCCGGCCTTGGCGGCATCCACGATCTCGGCCAGCGACTTTGCCGTCACCTGGCGCGGGCGGACATAGAGGGGCGCGCCGGGCCAGACGTCGAGTGGCGCGGGGAGGTAGATCAGTTCGTGGTTGTCGTGGAGGGGTTCCATCTGGATGTCCCGCACCACCCCAATCACCTCGCACATACGAAACGCGTCCGGCGGCGCGGACCGCTCACGCGTGTTCCAGAGTTTCTCACCGACCGCGAGCGTCTGGCCGAGCGGGTCCTTTTCCGGCCAGAGCCGGCGCGCCAGGGTCTCGCTGACGACGACGGCGCGCGAGGCCGCCTGGAGCTCGGCCTCGCGAAACGTCCGCCCGCGCCGAAATTGGATGCCGAACGCCTCGAACGTGCCCTCAGAGACGGAGGACGAATTCACCTGCAGCTCGGCTCCGCCGGGCGCCGGGCCGCTCGGGCGCAGCCGCGCCGGCCTCCCCCCGCGCAGTGGCGCAGGATCGGCCACGCCGCTGGCGACCACGCCCGGGATGGCACGCACCGTGGCCAGTGCTCGGCGGAACTCCCCGTTGGGATTCGTGCTCCCGTGATTCGGTGTCAGCGCCACAGCAAAGACGGCCTGCGCGTCGTAACCTGTTTCGACCTTCGTTCGCGCGATCAGGTTTCGCGTCATCACGCCGGCACACGACAGCAAGGTGAGCGAGATTGCGACCTGCCCGATCACGAGCAGTTTTCGGAGTCGCGATGGCGTGAGCCGGCCGGCGATGGGGTGCCCTTCATTCCGCACCGCCGCCATGAGATTCCTGCCGGACGCGTGCCACGCGGGCAGCAGCCCCGTGACTAGAGTGGCCCCGACGGTCAGCACTGCGGTGAAGCTCAGGACACTGAGGTCGGGCATCGTGCGGAAGAATGCCAGGTGACGGGTGTCCATCGCCCAATCGGTCGGCAGGCGGCTGACGACAACCGGCAGGAGCAGTTGGAGCGTCCACGTGGCGAGCGCGAGGCCCAGCACCGCGCCGGGCACGCAGAGCAGGAGGTTTTCGGTGAGCAGTTGCCGCACGATCCGCCCGCGGCCCGCACCGAGCATCAACCGCACGCCGATCTCCGAGCGCCGCGTGACGCTGCGGGCGAGAACGAGGTTGGCGACGTTGGTGCAGGCGAGTGCGAGCACCAGGCCGAAGCTGAAGATCACGATGCTGAGGAACACGGTGCCCGCAGTGTTGCGAGTCAGGTTGTTGAAGTATAGGCCCCGCTCGAGCTGCACGGCGACCGTGGCGTTTTCACCGGGAGAATCCGCCGCACGCCGCTTGGCGATGATGTCGAGGTCGGCCTTGGCCTGCGCCTCGGTGATGCCGCGCTTAAGCCGGCCAATGAGATTGAATGCCTCGGGACCGCCAGCCGCATAGTCGGTGAGCCGACGGCTCCAGTCCGAAAGAGGCAGCCAGAAGGCAGGCGGCACTGCCTCGTGGCCGGAAAATTCGGGCGCAGCGACACCGATTACGGTGGCAGGCTGTCGGTTGATCATGAGGGTGCGGCCGATCACCCGCGGGTCGCGGCGGAAGCGCGTTTCCCAGAACAGATGGCTCAACACGATCACGGGCTCCGCCCCCAGCGTCGTTTCGTCGGGCCGAAAAGCTCGGCCGAGCTGGATTGGGCCGCCGAGCACGGCGAAATAGTTATCCGAAACCCAGCGAACGCTCACCAGGTTGGAGCCGCGGCCGTCGCGCGCGGGGTCAGCCTGGGCGGCACCATCATCTTCGAACGTGACGATCGGGGACGTAATGGCGGAGAAGGTCCCGCCGGCGGCGAGTAGGTCGAGCGTCTGGTTTCCGGCGCGGTAGTCCAAATACTCGGTGTAGCCGAAGTTCGAGCGGGTGTCGCCCCGGGCAGTCCGCCCGGCGAGCACGACGAGGTTCTCGGGGTCTTTCACCGGCAGCGGTCGCAGCGCGACCATGTTGACCACGCTGAACAGCGCCGTGTTGACGCCGATGCCGAGGCCCAACGTGACCACCGCGGTGAGCGTGAACGCCGGAGACTTGGCGAGCGACCGCACGGCGTAGCGGAGGTCTTGGACCAGTTGCTCAGCCCACAGGCTCCGCTGCTCGTCGCGCGCCTCCTCGGCGAATTGCGCCATCCCTCCGAACTCGCGCAGCGCCGCATGGCGTGCATCGTCTGGTGTCATGCCCGCGGCGAGATTGCGCTCGGTCAGGCGGTCGAGATGCGCCTGCATCTCGGCTTTCATCTCCGCTTCGAGTCGATCGCGGCGGAAGAGCCCGCATAACCGGTGCAACCTGGCCCTGAGCGCTCGCATGGCAGGGAAGGCGGAAGCGTCCTAGGCCTTCGCGAGAACGGCGTTCACCGCTTCGGTGATCCGCGCCCAGTGATCCATCTCCGCGGTGAGTTGTTTTCGGCCCGCGCCAGTCAGCTCGTAATAGCGCGCCTTGCGGTTGTTGTCGGAGATGCCCCATTCCGCACGGATGAGTCCCTCGGCTTCGAGCCGGTAAAGCGCGGGATAAAGCGATCCCTGCCCGACGCGCAAAACTTCCGCGGAGATCTGTTGAATGCGGTCTGCGATGGCGAGGCTGTGACGGGGTTCATGCTGCAGCGATCGCAGGATCAGCATGTCGAGGGTTCCGTAGATGAGATCGGGTTTTTCTTTTGGCATAGCCGCTCACCTCGACTATCGAGGTGAGCACGCGCATTCGAAACAGTCTCTCGCCTCGACTGTCAAGGCGAGAGGATGAGGTTTTAAAAAACGTGATGTTTGCCCCGGTGCAGCTGCACCTAATCTCCGCGCAGGAGTCTGCGTCTCCCGCCCGCCTTCCTAGCGGGACACCCCGTAACGCCCCCGCCGGATCGCGTTCCCCGCCGAAAACCACGAGGTCGGCGTAAGTTTTGTCTTCAGTCGGTGCCTAATGGAATGTGCCAACCTCAACTATCTTCTTCCAATTCCCGCCTTCCCTCTCCCCTGCCGCGCTCGTGCAACAAGCGCGTGCCCCGTCCCGGCCGGCGGTCCATCTGATTTTACGCCTCGCGCTGGCGTTCTTGCTGACATCGGTGATCTCCGCGTTCGCCCAGGATCCCGCGCGGATGGACGCGGCGGTCAATGTGCACGCCGCCAGTGGGCGTTTCATGGGCTCAGTTTTGGTCGCGAAGGACGGCGTCGTCGTGTTCGAGAAGAGCTCCGGCTCCGCCAACCTGGAATGGGATGTCCCCAATGCCCCGGACACCAAGTTCCGCATCGGTTCGCTGACCAAACAGTTCACCGCCGCGGCTATCTTGCTGCTGGAAGAGCGCGGCAAGCTGAAGGTCGAGGATCCGATCACACCTCTCATCCCATCGGCACCGGTGAGTTGGAACGCAGTGACGATCCACCAGCTCCTCAACCATACGTCCGGCATCCCCGACTTCAGCAACCTGCCCGAGCAACGGGTGCGGCAACGGTCTCCCACAACGCCGGAACAGATCATGCGCACCTTTCGAGACCTGCCGCTCGAGTTCGAACCGGGTGAGAAGTTCAAATATAGCAACAGCGGCTACATCCTGCTCGCGTTCATCATCGAGCGGGTCTCGGGACAGAGCTACGAGGCGTTTCTGCGCGAGAATATCTTCGTCCCGCTCGCGATGAAGGACAGCGGCTACGATTCCAACACCACACTGCTCCCGAAACGCGCGGCGGGCTACCTATCCGGCCCGGGCGGCCTAGCCCACGCGCCGTATGTCGACATGCATCATCCGTATGGCGCCGGTGGACTCTATTCGACGACACAAGACCTGCTTCGCTGGACGACGGCGCTGTTTGGGGGCCGGGTCCTGTCGGCGACCGCGCTCCAAAAGGTGATCACTCCGGGTCGAAACGACAACGCCTACGGCTTGGTGGTGGGCGCCGTCCAGGGCCGGAAACTCATTCGGCATGGCGGGATGATCGAAGGCTTCAGCTCCCACCTTTCCTACGATCCCGAGAGCAAGCTCACCGTGATTGTGCTGGCCAACGTCTACGGTGCGTCGGCCGCAGAACTCTCGAACCAGCTCGGCGCGATCGCGCGCGGAGAAAAGGTGACTCTGCCGAGCGATCGCCAGGCGGTCGAAGTACCCGCCGCCACGCTGCGACGCTACGTAGGAGTCTATCAGCTCACGCCGCAGATCACCAACACGGTCCGGCTGGCCGCCGGTCAGTTGACGACCCAGTTGTCGGGCCAGCCTGCCCTGCCGCTCTTTCCCGAGTCCGACCGGAAGTTTTTCCTCAACGTGGTCGACGCGCAGGTGGAATTCGTCACCGACGATCAAGGTCGCGTTAACAGCCTCATTCAGCGTCAGGGTGGACGCACGCTGCAGGCCCCGCGGGTCAGCGATACCGTGGTCGAGCGCACGGCCATTGCGCTCCCGCCCGCGATCTTGGCGTCGTATGTCGGCCGATACGAACTAAAGCCGGGCATCGACCTGGACATCACCCTCGAGGGCGACCGGTTGATGAGCCAGCTCACCGGCCAAGCCAAAGTGGCAAGCTTCCCCGAGACGGAGACACGTTTCTTTCTTAAGGTCGTCGACGCGCAACTCGAGTTCTTCAAGGACGCCCAGGGCGCAGTCAGCCACGTCATGCTCCGTCAGGGCGCGGAGAACATCAAAGGTTCGCGTCAACCGTAAGGCACACGCTTAACCTCGCTGCCTCCCAACGTCCCGCACGGTCACATGTCCACTCGCCAGGAAGAGCTTTTTGCTGAAATCAACCGCGACCACTGCGGCCTGATCGCGAGGATCACCAATGCGTTCGCACCCGAGCAGGCCGACCGCGACGACCTGTTTCAGGAAATATTAATCTCGATCTGGGGCGCGATCCCCCAGTTCGACGGCGGAGCGAAGTTGTCCACCTATGTTTATCGCGTAGCCCTGAGCCGTGCACTGAACTGGAAGCGTTCCCGCCGACGCTACGCTCAGAAACTCGAACACTATGGACAGGCGCTGCCGGTTCTCACCGCGGCGGCGGCGCCCCGCGACCAGGAACGGCTGCGCTGGCTCTACGCCCGGATTCACGAACTTCCTCCGGTGGATCGCTCGCTCATTCTCCTCTCCCTAGACCGCCTGAGTTACGGCGAAATTGCCGAGATCACCGGCCTTTCGGAGTCCAACATCGGCGTGCGCTTGCACCGCATCAAACAACACCTCGTCGCCAAGTCGGAGGAAATCGAAAATGAAATTTGAAGAACTCGAAAGGGCATGGTCGGCACAATCAGCCAGAACTTCCGCCCCCCGCGATCTCATGGCGCTGAAACAAACCCTGATGCCGGAGATCAAGCGCCGGGGCAGAATGCTCCGTTATGGAATATTCATGGCGATCTTTGGACTCGTCTTTACCCCCATTTTGACCGTCGCCAACTACCGCTACGCCCGGCCGGCCAATCCCGCGTGGCATTGGATGGACGCGGCTTTCTGGATAGTGGTCAATTTCGCGGTGCTCGTTTTGATGGTCCGCGAGCTGCGGCGCCAGCGGGCGTTGCTCCGGCAAAGC
>JBDSSU010000230.1:0-7177 GCA_039928635.1 Opitutaceae bacterium
CGTCGTCCAGTAATTTGCCATGGCCGAGAATCTGCAAACGGAGTCGGCATCGCTCGACCAAGCGGAAATCGACAAACTGCTGGCGCAGGAAGCCGACAGCTCCTCCACGCAAAAACCGCTGGTGCTGCGCGCGGACGGAGTGAGGGATGGTTTCGGCCCCAACTACAAGGTCGAGGCCTACGATTTTCGAAATCCGGTTTTTCTCACCGAAGCTGAGCTGCGGAGACTCCGTTTGCTGCACGATGATTTCGTGCGCTATCTCAGTGCACGGCTTTCGCTGTTTCTGCGGATGGAATTCAGCCTCGAAATCGCGAAGTTAAACACGGTCGCTTTTTCCAAGTTCACGGAATCCCAGCCGGTCTCGACGCACATCAGCCAGTTCAAAGCTGAACCGCTCGCGGGCGTGGGCGTGCTCGATCTCAGCCCGCGTCTGGCACTGAGCATCGTCGATCGCCTGCTCGGTGGCCGCGGCGTGGCGGTGAAAGCCGACCGGCAATTAAGTGAGATCGATGTCGCTTCCATCGAAGACGTGGTCGGGATCTGCCTCGAAGAGTGGTGCGGCATCTGGAAAGCGGAGCAGGAGCTTAATCCGGTGATCATCGGGCACGAAAGCAGCGGTCGTTTCCTGCAAACCTCGGCGCGGGACGCGATCATCCTGGTGATGACCCTCGAGGCGAAGTTCGGCGATTGCACCGAGCGCATCCAACTCGGCGTGCCCTATTACACGATCGAGCCCATGGTGAAGAAGATTCACGCGCGTCGCCACAAAGAGGCGACGGTCACGCCGGTCGCCAAAAAGGCGTCGTGGCAGGGTTCCTACAACCGCATCACCATTCCGGTTCGGGCCGAGTGGCAGAACCTCGAGTTGAGTTTGCGCGAGATCACGAGTTTGCGGGTGGGGGACGTCATCGAGATGCCGCATGCCATTTTCAGCGAAACCCGGGTGCTGCTCAACGGCACTCCAAAATTTGTCGGCACGGTCGGTCTCGATACCGACCACGTCGCCGTCCAGATCACCCGTAAACTCCCCAACGAGGACATTCCTCACGCCAAATCAGATGGAAGAAAAAACACTTGATATCGTCCTCGACGTAAAGGTGAAGGTCTCCGTGCAACTCGGCTCGGTGCAATTGCCGATGCGCGAAGTGCTGGAACTCGCCCCCGGTTCGATCCTGCAACTCCTGCAGCACGCGAGTGACCCGGTCGGACTTTTCGTCAACGACAAGCTGGTCGCCTATGGCGAGGTGGTCGTGATCGAGGACAACTTCGGCATCAAGATCACCGAGCTCGTCGGTAGCGCGAAAACATGAGCTGCCGCTGGCGCATCGCTTTGGCGGTTCTGGTGGGCGCGGCGTGCTTCCAGGCGCGCGGGCTCGCCGCCGATGAAAGCCAGATCCTTTTTCCCCGCGGTACTCCCGGGGCGGAGGCACCTCCGCCCAAACGTGACGGCGGCTTCGGCGCGGTGAGCGTCCTCGGCGTCGTGCTTCTTGCCGGCGTGGGCGGGTGGATGCTCTGGCGCGGGCGGAAAGTTAAACTGGGAGGCCGCGACAATCGACTGCTTGCGATCGATGAGACGCGACCGCTGGGCAATCGGCAGTATCTTGTCGTTGCGTCCTACGAAGGGAAAAAACTTTTACTCGGGGTGTGTCCGGGTCGCATCGATCTGCTCGCATCTTTGACCGGGGATAGCGTGAAGGAAGCGCCCAAATGAAGTTTTGGCGTGCTTCAACTTTGATTGCACTGCTGCTGGCCGCGCTCTGCTTCGGGGTGGCGGCCGCGAGTGCGCAGACGCCGCCGCCGGCGACATCGGCGGTCGTCGTTCCCCCGGCAGCGAATTCCACGGCGCCCGCCGCGAACAATGTTGTTCCAGGCAAACCGGGAGATCCGCTGCGTTTCACGGTGGGACTCGAAGGCACGGGTGGCCAACCCGGCGGACAGGTGAGCGTGGCGGTGCAGCTCGTCATCGTGATGACGTTACTCTCGGTTGCGCCGTCGATCGTGCTGCTGATGACGAGCTTCACCCGAATTGTCATCGTGCTCGGATTTGTGCGAACTGCGCTGGGAACGCCGAGCGCTCCCTCCAACCAGATCGTCGTTGGGCTCTCGCTCTTCCTGAGCTTTTTTCTGATGGGCCCGGTTTTTGACCGCGTGCAAAAGGAAGCGATCACGCCGTATCTCGAGGGGAAGATCACGTCAGTGCAGGCGTTGGATCAGGCCTCGGTTCCGCTGAAAGGATTCATGCTGAAACAAACGCGGACGCGGGACCTGGAGTATTTTCTCCAACTCGGCGGCTTCGGACCGACGTCGGTCAAGGATCTCCCGATGCGCGTGGTGATCCCGGCGTTTGTCATCAGTGAACTGCAGACGGCGTTTCAGATGGGGTTCCTGTTGTTCCTGCCGTTCCTGGTCATCGATTTCCTGGTGTCATCGGTGCTGATGTCACTCGGCATGATGATGATGCCGCCGACGGTGGTGGCGCTCCCGCTCAAGCTTCTCCTCTTCGTCCTCGTTGACGGCTGGCACCTCGTGGTGAAGTCGCTTGTACAAAGTTTCGCCTGATCAAAATGAATCCCGACGTCGCCATCGATTTCTTCAAAACCACCGTCACGTTTGCCATTTATGTCGTGGCGCCGTTCCTGATCGTCTCACTCGTCGTCGGGCTGGTCGCGAGCTTGCTGCAATCCGTGACGAGCATGCAGGAGCAAACGCTGACGTTTGTGCCCAAGTTGCTCGCGCTCTCAGCGCTGGCGCTCCTGCTGACGCCCTGGCTCCTGCGTTCGTTGTCCGAGTTTACGATCACGACGATTTCCCGGATGGGAACGATGGCGCATTAAGGGGTCGGTGCGACGTCGTCGCGTCCCAGCATGAGCCTCGAATACCTGCTCACATGGATGATGGTTTTCCTGCGCTCGATCGGGATCATCATGCTCTTTCCCGCTCTGACGGGACGGGCGATCCCGGTTCCCGTTCGCCTCGGCTTGTGTGTCTGCCTCGCCACGCTGCTGGCCGGGATTGTGCCCCGAGCGACTGTTCCGGCCGGCTGGTGGGGGCTGGTGGTTTCGGCCTCTGGTGAAATTCTTCTCGGTTTGTCCCTGGGGTTTATTGCGCGCATGGCATTCGCCGCCGTCGAAATGGGAGGACGCATTATCTCGTCAGAAATTGGACTCAGCGCGACGCCAGGACTGGGCGTTCCCGATCCTGCGACCGAACCGCTCGCGGCCATGCTGACGTCGCTGGCCGTCGTCCTCTTTTTTCTTTTTGGAGCGCATCAATTGGTGCTGAGCGCGTTTGCACGAAGTTTCAGCCTCAGCCTCGCCGGCCAGCCGGCGTTCGATGCCAGCACTGTCGAATCGGTCATTCAGGCCACCTCCCATGTGCTCGAGTTGGGGCTGCGGATCGCGGCACCGTTTATCGCGATGAATTTTTTGGTGAACCTGGCATTCTCGGTTCTCGGGCGCGCGGTGCCAAAGATGGGGGTTTTCATTGTGAGCTATTCGGCGCGCGTGATTGTCGGACTCGCGCTGTTGACCGCTGCGGGAACTTTGGTCGCGCGGTACCTCTTTGTAGAGTTCGGAGAGGTTGCTTTGCAAATGCTCCAGGTGCTCCCGCGGCGTTGAGTTGGCGCGGCCCGTGAGGTGACGGACCTGTTCGGCAAATTTTGCCGAGGGAGTGGTCAGAACGATTTTTGCAGGCTTTAAAATCGAGATGACGGGAGTGATATAAGTTTAAAGCGCTGCTAGGAAGCGGGTAAAGCTGGGTGTTAAGGCCTTGGCATCGGCGTTGCTAAACTCCGCGTGCGCATGGCCGACCAAGACCAAAAAACCGAACAGGCGACCGACAAGCATTTGTCGGAGGCTTTCGAGCGTGGTCAGTTCGCGAAGTCGGCCGAACTCACGCTGCTGTTCCCGATCGCGGCGCTGTTGGGGGTGCTGGCCCTGACGGTGAACTCCGCGTCCCGGGACATCGCGGAATACGCCAGCTCGATGTTCACGCGCTTCACGCACACGCCGGTGGCGATCGACACGATCACGGTACAACTTGGCGAAGTGATGCTGGTGTCGGCCCGGGTGCTGCTCCCGATTCTTGCCGCGGTCGTCGGTGCGATCGTCCTGGCGAGCGGGCTCCAGAGCGGATTTCGTCTCAGCTCGAAGGCGGCGACATTCAAACTCGACAGCCTGAATATCGCGGCGGGATTCGGGCGGATTTTCTCCAAATCGGTTTTGGTCCGCGCGGGAATTGATCTGCTCAAGCTGATCGCGATCGGTGGCACGCTCTACGTGGGCGCACGCGGGCTCATGTTCGACCCTTTGTTCAGCGCACCGGTGGAGACCGCCTATCTGGGCCAGTTCATTCATCATGCGACCGTCCTCTTCCTGAGCCGCCTCATTCTCGCGCTGAGCATCGTTGCAGCGATCAGCTACAGCTACGAAAAATTCAAGACCGGACGGGAGCTGATGATGACCCGCACGGAAGTGAAGGACGAACGGCGCAACGCGGATGGCGATGCGCAGGTGAAGGCGGCGATGCGCCGGATGGCGCGCCGCCTGATGCGGAAGCAGATGCTCGCGGCCGTTGAGACGGCTGATGTCATCGTGACGAATCCGACGCACTTTGCGGTGGCGCTGAAATACGAGCGCGGGACGGACAAGGCACCGGTGATTCTGGCCAAAGGTGAGAATCGTTTTGCGCAGCGGATCAAAGCGATCGCGGCGGAGCACGGCGTCCCGATGGTGGAGAACAAACCCGTGGCCCGGCTGCTTTTCGCGATGGGCAAAGTGGGGGAGACCATTCCCGGTGAGCTCTACCAGGCGGTGGCCGAGATTCTCGCGGTGGTTTACCGCACGCACCGTTATTATTTCCATCGCCTGAAAACGCGACGGATGGAGGCGGCGGCTTAAATGAGCGCCCAGCCCAACAGCTCAGTCGCGTTGCTGCTCAGGCGCGCGGACCTGATTTTCACCGGAGGCCTGTTCCTCACGGTGCTCCTGCTGATCATGCCGATCCCGGCGTTCATGCTGGATTCGCTGCTCGCGTTGAACATCGGTCTTTCGCTGCTGGTCCTGCTCGCGATCGTTTACGTGAAGGATCCGCCGGAGTTCTCCAGCTTTCCGACCCTGCTGCTGGCGCTCACGCTTTTCCGGCTCGCGCTCAATATCAGCACCACGCGCCAGGTCCTCGTGCATGGCTACGCGGGGCAGGTGATCGAGGCGTTCGGCCACTTCGTCATTCAGGGCAACTACATCGTTGGCGCGGTCGTGTTCCTGATTCTCGTCGTGATCAACTTCGTGGTTATCACGAAGGGCGCAGGCCGTATCGCGGAGGTCAGCGCGCGTTTTACGCTCGATGCCCTTCCCGGTAAACAGATGGCCATCGATGCCGAGCTCAACGCCGGGATCATCGATGAAGTCCAGGCCACCGCGCGCCGCATCAAGGTGCAGAAAGAGGCGGACTTCTATGGCGCGATGGACGGTGCCTCGAAGTTTGTGCGGGGCGACGCCGTGGCCGGCATCATCATTACCCTCATCAACATCATCGGTGGTTTCGCGATCGGAGTATTTCAGATGGATCTCTCCCTCGCGGAGTCCCTCCAGAAGTTCACCCTGCTCTCGATCGGTGACGGTCTGGTTTCCCAGGTTCCCGCCCTGATTCTTTCAGTCGGTGCGGGTATCCTCGTGACCCGCGCCTCCGAGAACAGCAATCTCGGCACGCAACTCGCCAGCCAGCTGTTCCGCTATCCCCGCGCGCTCAGCATCGCCGGCGGGATGCTGGCGACGTTTGGATTTCTCCCCGGCATGCCCATGCTGCCCTTCGTGGTGCTCGGCGGCATGTCAGCCATGCTGGGCCGGATTCTCAAAACCCAGGAGGACGCCACGGGCCACGCGCTCGGTTCTGAAGCGGCTGCTGCCGTTGCCCGCCAGACTCCTGCCAAAGGTTCGGGAAAGCCCGGCGAGCACGCGGTCAATGCTCCCGCGGCGACCACGCCCGGTGGCGCGGAAGACGTCCGGAAGCTCATCGACCTGGATGTCTTCGCGATCGAGATCGGCTATGGCCTGCTCAATCTCGCCGACGCCAAAACCGGTGGCGAATTGCTCTCGCGCGTCACGGGCGTGCGCAAGGCGCTCGCCCGGGAAAAGGGCGTCGTGGTTCCACCCGTTTCGGTGCGCGATAATCTCGAGCTCGAAGCGAACGACTACCGCTTCCTCCTGCGCGGAAAACTGCTGGCGCGTGGTCAGCTGCTCCCTGGCCGCTGGCTGGCCATGAATGTATCCGGCAGCAAGGTGCGTCTCCGTGGCGTGCCCACGCACGAGCCGGTCTTCAATCTGGAAGCGACCTGGATCGACGAAGCGGAAAAGAAAACCGCCGAGCTCAACGGCTACACCGTCGTGGACCCCGCCTCGGTGCTCATCACGCATCTTTCCGAAACGCTGAAGCTCAATGCGCATCACCTGCTGGGTCGCCAGGAAGTGCAGTCGATGGTCGACCATCTCAAGGTCGCGCAACCCGCGCTCATTTCCGAACTGCTGCCGGATCTGGTCAGCATCGGAATCATCCAGCGCGTCCTGCAGAATCTGCTGCGCGAGAATGTCGCCATCCTGAATCAGTCGCTGATTCTCGAAGGCGTCGCGGATTTCGCGGCGATCTCGAAGAACCCCGACGATCTTTCCGAGCTCGTTCGCCGCCGCCTCGGACTTTATTTCATCCCGGAATACGAATGCCGCCCTGGCTTCGTCCGGGCCGTGACGCTCGAGCCCCGTCTGGAGCAATGGCTCGCGACGAAGGTGCACCGGTCCCCGACCGATGTCGGGCTCTCGCTCGATCCGGCCACCGCCCGGCACCTGCTGGATGAGATTGGCCGCCGCACGGCCGAGCTCGTGCAAAACGGCCAGCCGCAGGTGCTGGTCGTCTCGACGGAGATTCGCCTGCCGCTCAAGCGCTTTTTCGAGTCCTCGTTTCCGCGCATCACGGTGCTCGCGTTTCAGGAGCTGCCCCCGGCGACGGAAATCGAAAACGCGGGAATCATCACGGCGCCGCCGCATCTCGGCCGCATCGAGGTGCCAGTCAAAGCCGCCGCCTAAACCCCGATCATGTCGACTCCTGAAAAATATTTCGCGCCAGGCTCCTACAAGTTCACGGTGAAATCCGCGGAGCATGCCGTGACGCTGATCCGGGAAAAACT
>JBDSSU010000231.1:0-16720 GCA_039928635.1 Opitutaceae bacterium
ACCGGGATTTGGCAGGCGCTCGTAGAGCGGCTCGCCTCTGCCCGTGGCAGGATCGAACCAGTGGACGTTGAGCGTTGGCGCCGCGATCGCGGCGCTGTTGAGTGCGATCGTTTGCGGCGCGCTCACGTAGGCCATAATGAAGGTGGCGTCATTTTCCCCCGGCGTCCCGTCGCGCGTGGCTTGCACGCGGGTGAAAACGTCCGCGCCTTGGCCCGCGAGCACGAGTGATTGGTCAGGGATGCGTGCCAGATAGGGATGCGCATTGAGCAGCACTTTGATGTGCGCGAGCTGGCGCGCGGCGGGTGTGTTGAGCGCGTCGCGCCAGTTCTCCACGCCGGGATCCCAGCCTTTCAGCATCCAGGGTTGCGCGGTATGAGGCGTCATTTGCCACAGTGCATCGTGCCCGTAGGCATAGCCGAAGCCGCCGGCGAAAACGCATTGATACAAACTGCGCCGTTGGATGATCGGATCTTCGTGGACGCCGGACTCGTAGCGGTGCTCGGCCATCATGGTGGGCCGGACGGGACGCGAATTCCAATCGGCCAACACCAGCGCCGCGGCGTCGAACGCCGTATTTTTTTCCGCTTTGCCGGACTTCGCCTGGCTCATCGAGAAGTCCAACCAGGGCGAGGCCTTAAAAAGCGTGGCGACCGAGTGCTCTGACACGGGATGAACGGTCACCAGATTCCGACCCTCGCAGCCCGCCTTGAGACCGCGCCCGATCGCGTTCACCCGCTCCTCGTCGATATAATGGGGCGTCGCTTCGCCGCCAGCGCACAGGATGACGTTCCCGACGCCGCGAAAATGCGCACCGAGTCTCCGTCCCACCGTTTCCAACTGGCCGGACGTGTAGTTGTTCATGGTGCCGGCGGTCTTTCCGGCCCACATCGCATAAACCATCGCATACATGCCGCGTTCTGCGCATTTCGCGACGACGGCATCGCACGTCTTGAAATACGCCGGGTTGAGTTCCGTCTTGTCCGCGCCCAGATAGGCGGGCTCACCGTAGGCGTTTTTTTCCTCCGCCTGCGGGGAAAAATTGAGCGCGAACATCACCGTGTTGAAGCCGTGAGCCGCCCGATTCTCGAGGTAAAGATCGATTTCCTCCAATTTCAATGCGCCTAGGTTCCAGGCCGTGTCGGCGAGAATAAAAACCGGCGCGCCCGTTTTCGCATCCACCAGATAGCGGTGATTGTCACTCACCTTCAGTCCGTTTCCAGCTGCTGAGCTGGCTCGTCCTCCCGACGTGAAGTTGCAGCCGAACAGAGTTAGCGCCCAAAGCGCGCCGACCACCCAAGCGCCAACCAAGAGAGGTTTCTTCATGCGAATGAGGGTGGTTTTGGCAGGTGGTTTGTCACTTACGTTGTGCTTTTCCCGTTGGAGTGGGTTCGCTCCAGGTGCTTGTAGCCAGTCTTGAAACGGTCGCTTCGGGTCAGTAGGACAAATCGAATCGTGTCTTCCATCGGTGAGGTTTTCTTCCAAGGCATCGTGCCTAAAGGTGTAAACTATCACCGTGGACGAGGTGCTACCTATCACTCCGGATCGTGCCCACACCGCAACGTCGCCCGGAGGATGTTTTCGAGCTACCCCGGTTGTTATAACTCGCGGACAAAAATATCCCTGAACTCCATCCGGAGTTCATCTTTCACATGAAGCTGCAAGGCAATGTGACCTTTCATGCCGACTCCTCTTTTTTGGTGGGCGGTATCGTTAAGCAGGCCGGCTCCATCGAAGTCCGACACGACCACGCCATTCAAGGTAGTTTTGATCCGTGTGCCTTCACAACGAATCACCAGATCGTTCCACGGGTTCGGATCACCCGCGTAGTTGAAAATCCATTTTTGAGGGCCTTGTTCAGGTTCGATTTTCGAACCGGTCAGGCTGGGAGAAATCCACCGGCGCGCCTCCCAGGTCTCATCATAGATCAAACCCGTGCGCCAGGGGGCAGGCGGATGAAGATCTATTTGCGGACCTTCCATCCGGAAGCCTTCCGGCGTCTCGGGATTGGCTGACCACCGGCTCCTGACCTGCACACCGGAATTGCCCGGAACCTCCCGGGAAGCCCTGAATTTCAATTTCAGTTCAAAGTCATCCCGCTCCGCCAGATGCTGCAACCACACGCTTTTGTGGTCCTTGTCTCCGATGGAGTCGCAGACGAGGAAACCACTCTCGACACGCCAGTAGTTTTTTCCCCGATCCTCCGGAACACATTTTATTTCCCAGCCATCAAGATCCCTCGCGTTGAACAGCGAAATCCAAACCGGGTCGTTACCGACTGCCCCATGGACTCCGGAGGTGGCTCCCAGGGAAAGAAGCACGGTGCCAAAAATTATTCGGTTGATGAGCGATCTAGGTGAAAGGTGCATAAGCGGAAGGATTCCAGGAACCCAATCATTGTTAAACCGGAAGTCAGCAGGCTGCTGAAGAACGGCGCATTTCGAGAGCAATGAGCGATTTGATGGCGGGATTTTCGAACCAACGCGAGGGTTCGCGGCGTTTTTTGCGGTCGGTCGGTCGGGACCAGGTGCGGCCGACTGATCATCCGTGCTGACCCGTGCTGAAGACCGGGCGGCGGGAGAGTGCGGGTTTACCGCAGAGAACGCCAAGAGCGCAGTGAAAAAAACCGCGCCATGTCACGGCGCCGAGCCAAATGGGATGGAGATTCGCTGGCGCTATCATACTCAAACCAAGTCGGCGGCGCATCAGACTCGGAAGGATGCCTCCCTTGCGGCGTTGGCACGCGCACGGGCTGAGGCTGGTCACGTTTCGACCGGGGCATGAGAATGCCTCGCACGGAGTCACGCCGTAAAACGTTAGCTGGTGGCGGGGAGGGATGTGAGCGTCCTCACCCTTGACGCAAGAAGGTCCATTCTTCTCATCAGTCTTTCGCTTTGAACCCCTCGCATGCGACCAACGCTTCTTCCCGCGCGCACTTTGGCCCCGCTGTGAGCGGTTGATCCGCGCTCCTCAATCCAACCTGCGATGAAGACACGTCGACGCGTCGTTCGACGGGCTGACCCGGAGATCATCCCGCCAGCAGCGGCGAATTTTTTGCGGCCAAGGGCGGCCTGGGTGCTCGTCGGTGTGGTGTTTGCCTCGGCGTTGCTGGCGTACTGGCCCGCGCTGCAGGGGACTTTTATCTGGGACGACGCCGGCCATGTTACCCGTCACGACCTTCGGTCCCTGGCTGGGCTGACGCGCATCTGGTTCGAGCTGGGCGCCACTCAGCAGTATTATCCCGTGCTGCACTCGGCGTTCTGGTTGGAGCATTTTGCCTTCGGCGACTCGCCGACCGGATACCACGTGCTGAACGTCTTCCTGCACGCGCTCGCGGCCTGTTTGTTCGCCGCGGTGCTCCTTCGCCTGAAAGTTTCCGGCGCGTGGCTCGCCGCCTTTCTGTTCGTGCTCCATCCCGTGTGCGTGGAGTCGGTGGCTTGGATCGCGGAGCAGAAGAATACGCTATCGACCGTGTTCTACCTGCTGACGGCGCTGGCGTATCTGCGTTTCGATGCGAGCCGGGGGCGTTTTCAGTATGCGCTGGCCAGTCTCCTTTTCTTTTGCGCGCTGGGGACGAAAACTGTCACCGCCACTCTTCCCGCTGCGTTGCTCGTCATTTTTTGGTGGCAGCGTGGACGTTTGGAATTTCGCCGCGATGTCGCGCCGCTCGTCCCCTGGTTTATTTTTGCTGCGGTGGCCGGAGGGTTCACTGCCTGGGTGGAACACGCTTTCATCGGCGCGCGTGCCGAGGATTTCACTCTGGGGTGGTGGGAGCGATGCCTGCTCGTGAGTCGGGTGATCTGGTTCTACTTCGCCAAGATCGTCTATCCCGCCGAGCTGATTTTCATCTATCCGCGCTGGCAGATCGATGCCGGACAATGGTGGCAGTATGTTTTTCCGCTCGGCCTCGGTCTGCTCGCGCTCGCCGGGTGGCGTTGGCGACAGCACCGTGGGCCGATCGCGGCTGGGCTCTTTTTTGTCGGGTCACTGTTTCCGGCATTGGGTTTTGTGAATATCTATCCCTTCCGCTTCTCCTTCGTGGCGGATCATTTTCAGTACCTTGCCAGTTTGGGGATTTTTGCGGCGGCTGGAGCCGGCCTCGCGAGGTGGGTGGCACACCCTTCTCCCGCGGCAGGAAAGACGGTGACACTCGGCTTGCTGACTTTGCTCGGCGTTTTGACCCGGCACCAGAGCGCAATGTATCGCGACGACATCACGCTTTATACGACGACGCTCGCGAAAAATCCGGACGCGGCGATGGCGCACAATAATCTTGGCAACACCCTGGTCGATCGGGGGCGCGCGCGAGAAGCCCTGCCGCATTTGGAAGCGGCTCTGAAGCTTCGACCGCACACCGCGTTGTACGAAAACAGCCTCGGTTACGCGCTCCTGAGTTTGCGGGAGTCGGCCGCTGCGATCCCGCACTTCGAACGCGTCCTGATTTTGGAACCCGATCACGTGCGCGCGCAGGTTTATCTTGGCATCGCGTTGAAGAATCTGGATCGGAAGGACGAAGCGGAAGCGAAATTCCGGGCGGCGCTGAAGCTGAAACCGGATCATCCCGAGGCGCATCTCAATCTCGGTCTGTCGCTGGTGCAGCGCGGGGATTTCACGCGGGCGCTCGAACACTTTGCGATTGCCACGCGCCTGCGTCCGGCGAACCCCGAGGCGGTGTTTAATCTGGCTCTCGCGCTGGTCGTCTCGAATCGCCTCAGCGAGGCGCTGCCTCATTTCGAAACCGCCGCGCGCCTCGCTCCCGATCGCGCGTATATTCACAACTCCCACGGACGTGCGCTCGCGCTCGCGGGAGATTTCGAAGCGGCGATCGCGCGTTATCGCGAAGCGTTGCGCCTCGATCCGAACTTCGTCGAGGCACACGTCGGCCTCGCGCAAGCGCTGGGCCTCACGGGGCGCAACGAAGAAGCCGCCCGCTATCTGGCAGAAGCAACCCGACTGGGCTGGAAGAATTAGGCGGAAGTTGCACGATTTCGTGCGGCCCGCGCCGTCGGAAACCAGGGCAGGCCGTGCACTGCTTCGACGGGCGGTCTGCAAAGGGGTGAGGCCAGGGCCAGGTCGCGACCTGACCGCGTCTTCTCTGGATCCAAAAAAACCGCCGGCGTGAAGCCGGCGGTTTGTTAAGCTGACAATTGATGGCTCCGCTTATCGGCGGGCGCCGATGCGGTTGATCGTGTAGGTGAATAGGATCGCGCGCTTCTCGCCGATGAGGCGGTTGACGCGGAGGTATTCGCGGTCGAAGAGGTTGTTCACGTTCAGGGCGAGCGTGTGATCCATTCCGCCGCTGCTCGGAATTTTGTAGCGCACGCCGACGCTCCAGAGGTTGAACGACGGCACGCGCAGCCGCCATTGGTTCGTGGAGCGAACGACGACGCGCTGGCCATTGACCACGCCATAGGTGTCGCCCGCGTTGGGAGCTTCGGTCGGGGTCGAGGCGACGTAGCTGACGCCAACGTTGGCGGAGAAGTTCTTGAACGCACCCTGCGGGGCGTAGCGCAGATAGAGGCTGCCGTTCTGCGGGGAAATCCCGTTCACGCGACGACCGATGGCGGCAGGATTGGCGCTGCCGAAATCAGTGTAGATGGAATACACGTGGCCCCAGCTGCCGCCGGCCGAAACCGTATCGGTCACGCGCCAGTTGACGTCGATTTCGTAACCGCGCACGAGCTGGTCGCCATCGCGTCGGCTGATGCTGACAAAATTCCCGGAACCGAGCGGCGTCTCCTCCACATCAGTCACGCTCACATTGTGGCGATTGGCGTAGAAGCCGCTAATCGTGTAGTTGAGGCGCTCGTTGAAGAGGGTGCCCTTGAATCCGTAGTCATAGCCATCGGCGACTTCGGATTTGAAAGTGGGATCGGCGTGTGCCTGGGCGTTGTCGTTTTGGCCGACGAAGTAACTTTCGCTGTAACTCGCATAGACGCGAGTGTTCGGCGTGAGCTTGTAGTTGAATCCCAAGTTCGGTTTGAGGAAGCTCACGCTCTTGTCGATCAGCGTGCCCGGAACATAACCGGCAAAGCCGATATAGTCAGTGTCACGGAACCGCGCGTCGTCATAGCGCGCGCCGGCGAAGGTGAGCAGTCGGCCTTCGAGGAACGACATCTGGTGCCGCACGAGGCCGCCGAGCACAGTGATGCGCCGCTTCTGATGGCGGGTTTTCTGGCTGATCGACGGATCGTAGGGGTTCGTGAAGAAGGCGTAGGGTGCCAAGGGGGCCAAGGTGTTGGGGTCGAGGCGGACGGTGCGGACAGCGTTCCATGCGACGATGGCGGGATTGGTGGAGCCAGCGTAGTTGAGCGCAGGATCCCAGCGGTAGTAATCGTTGATATCGAGCGTGACGAGGGTGCGGTGTTCGACCTTGCGGTTATTGGTCCAATAGTGCGCGAGAATGTCGCCCTGAAAGCCGCCGCCATCCTCGATGATGCGAGTGGTGTTCGGGGTCGCTCCGCGCGCGCTTGTGATCGCGGTGGTCGCGGACGCCGGGTTGATGACGATCGCGCCCCAACCGGTGTTCTGGTTGAAGTCCCAACGGCGGGCCCAATAGCGATTGGCGGCGACGCGCATGCTCCAAACCTCGTTGAATTTTTTGTCGTAGACTCCGTTGACGCCAGTATTGCCGCGGTCGAGCCGGCTGACCGGGCCGAAGGCGTTGTAGCGGGCGAGATTCATGGCGTAGCCGATCGCTTCGTCGTCGGTGTTGGATGCGGTGCCCTTCTGGTCGGTGATGAGTGGTGCCGAGCTATTCGGGGCACGCCGAATCTGAAGAAAGTATTCGACGGAGAGGAAAAGATTGGAGCCGTCGTTGAAGTCGTGGCTGGCCGCGAGGTAGTATTCCTGGTTGCGGTTGCGGGCGTAATCCATGTCGAACTCTTTCTGATAGTAGCTCCCCGTGAGGATGTAGGACGTCTTGCCGAGCGATCCCTGATAAACCGGTCCCGCCGTCTCCAAGGTCACGCGTTGGGTGCCCTCGTTGCCATAGTTAAAGCTGAGCTTTTCGCTCTCGCGGGATTTCGGCTGCTTGGAGACCATGTTCATCATACCGCCGGGCGAGGTGCGGCCATAGATGGCGGCGTTGGAACCTTTGATGATTTCGATCCGGTCGACGTTGCTCGAACCATAGCGGCCGAGGCGGAAAAAGCCGTCGCGCAGCTGCGAAGTGGAGCTGAACCCACGGAGATTAAAACTTCCGCCGACATCAAGACCGGTGAAGCCGCCAATTTGCACGATGTTGTCGGAGAGTTCGAAGATGCCGAAGTCCTCGAGAAACTCGCTCGTGAGGACGTTAACGGTGTAGGGCAGATCGATGATTTTCGTCTTCACCCGGCTGCCCGTCATCGTCTCTGACGCGATGTAGCCGCGGTCGCTGGCGGCGCTGACGGAAAATTCCGAGAGCTTGATCACTTCTTCGGCCGGTTTCGCGGCAGCTGCGGTTTGGGCCGAGAGCGGCCGGCCCGCGAGGAGAGCGAGCGCGGCGAGCGCGCAGGCGAGGGGTTTGTTCAACGGTAGGTTCATGGGTTCGGTGGGTGGAGCGTCTTGGTCGCTGGCAGGGGATGGAGACTTCCCCTCGCTTCAAGATTCTAGGTGAGGGGCAACAAAAGCAGAATAGTAGTCGGTCCTGAAAATACGCCAATCGAAACGCCAAGAGCCAATGGCCTCTTCCACCGCGTGGAAATCCGCGTGGCTGCCGGCCCGATGGCTAACCGGTCGAGGTCCCGGCTTACGCCTTGCACAATAATGGCGGATCGAAAACGCTGCCGCGCCGAAGAGGTTCTTGGTGCAAAACTGCCTCGCTCCACTTCAGAACGCGGTGGGGTTTTCTGAGCGCAGGAAATTTCCCCCGCCGATCATCCACCCCCCGTTGAAAGCCCCAAAAATCCCTATGAACGCGATTCGTGTCCTCACTGCTCGTATCCTCCGCATTGGCTCACCCCTGCTGATGCTCGCCCTCATCCCCGCCGTCGGCGCGCCCCCTCTCAAGAAATACGTGCTGCTCTCCGCCCATGTTGAACAGGACCTACTCAGTAATGGCGTCGGGACGGATCAAACCACCGAAGTCACGAACCACTACGATCAACAGGGTAATTTGGTCGACACGCTCATCGTTGGCTCGGGCAATTTCGATCAGGTCCAGACGACGACGTATGTCAATGACGCCAACGGTGACCCCATCACCTCAACAGTCGAAGTCGACAATGACGGCGACGGTGACGTCGACCTCACGGCAATTTCCACTTTCAGTTACGACAGTCAGGGCAAGCGGATCGCGATCGATCAGCTCGTCTACAACGACGCCGACCCACTCACGATCATGCGTCACACGAGCTTCGGATACGACGCGCAAGGCAATCTTACCTCGGTCGTCACGGCTTCGGACATCGCGGTCCTCGGTCTGTTCGACGGGGTAGTGGACCAAATCACCACGGTCGAAAACACGTGGGACTCCAACGGACGACTCCTGCAGACCGTAACCCGCGCTGACTTGAATGGAGATGGGGACACCCTCGACCAGGGAGAGTCCGTCGAGACGCGAGTCAACACGTTCGATGGGAAGGACCGCATCGCCTCGGCGCTGATCACCGCGGTGCGCATGAACGGCGGGGTGCCAATTCTTTCGACCGCCACCGCGACATTCACCTATCAAGGCCACGGGTTGTTGACTGAACTTCAGACGATCGCGGACACCAATGCTGACGGTACGATCGACCAAATCGTTACGACCACAAATACGTGGGGGAAAAAGTAATTCCCGCTTCGTGCTCCAACCGCGGGTGACCGCGCGCAGCGCTCACCGCATAACTGGGGTCGATCCGCGGATCGGCCCCAAACGGTCAGCTTATTGAGCGAGTCTTTTCCGTTGGGCGGAAATAAGTGGTTGAATTCTGGAGTCGCCCTAACTCCGCGATTCCGAATGGAAAGAAAAGAGGGGATGGCCGCCAAACGGGCTCACGGACGCGCTGACGTGTCGGACGTCGAGGTCGCGGAGAAATCGAAGACGGCGTCATCCCAATTTTATTTTTCGAACGTCGGGATGGATGATTTTGGGTTTATTTGTCCGAGACGCATTGCGTCGTCCGTTGAATAAACAACGAAGTCCCCAGCTAAAACGGCGATGACAGGACCACGCCACTATGGCTTCCCCACCATCTACCGAGAACCAATCATGAGAAAGATCATCGTCATCACCCAAGTCACGCTCGACGGCGTCATGCAGGCGCCCGGTGGCCCCGAAGAGGATCCGACGAACGGGTTCACTTATGGAGGCTGGGCCATGCCCTTCATGGACGATGACTCGGGTCAGCCGATCGGCGAAATTCTCGCCGGGGAGTTCGATCTGCTTTTGGGACGCCGGACCTACGAGATCTGGACTTCCTACTGGCCGTATCACGGTGACAACCCGATCGGGGAGGCGTTCAACCGGGCGACGAAATACGTCGTCACGCGCACCCTCACTCACCTCGACTGGGCGAACTCGCAACGCATCGGCGGCGATGCGGTAGCTGAACTCCGACGGCTGAAGGCAACGGACGGGCCGGTTTTGCACGTTTGGGGCAGCAGCGAAATGCTGCAGACGTTGATCGCCGCCGATCTGGTCGACGAATATCGCTTCTGGATTTTCCCGTTGGTGCTCGGAGGAGGAAAGCGGCTGTTCGAAAACGGCGTTCCGCCACGCGGCCTCACGTTGGTCGAGACGCGACGCACGCCCTCGGGCGTTCTCTTAAACACTTACCGCCCGGCCGGACCTCTTCCGGCAGGAGCGCCCGATTCCGAAAAGCCGTCGGACGCCGAGGTCGCGCGCCGCAAGAAGCTGGCCGCCGAGGAAGCCCGAGGCTGACGCCGGAGGATGTGCCCACGAAACGCGCCAAAAACACGAAAATGTTCGATCTGAATGTGAACTTTCGGAAGCCGGATGGGATCAGGATTAATTCCCCGCTCCGATCCTGGTTTCGTGTGATTGGTGTGTTTCGTGGGAAACCCGTCTGCCCGATCCTGCCTGTCTCAGACACCACGGCCTTGATGCCCGGATTTCACCGCCTGTTTCGCGAGGCGCCTCGCGGTTGGCGATAGCAACGATCGCAACGAACTTCTTCCCTTCACCCCTGTCCGCGCGAAATCCGCTTATCTAATCCACCATGAAAAAACCCACCCCGAAAAACATCATCTGCATCTGGTATAACAAGGACGCCCTCGCTGCGGCGCGTTTCTACGCGAAGACGTTTCCCAAAAGCAAGGTGACCGCCGTCCACAAAGCCCCGAGCGACTTCCCGTCGGGCAAAAAGGGCCAGGTGCTCACGGTCGAGTTCACCGTGCTCGGCATCCCGTGCATCGGCCTCAATGGCGGGCCGCAATTCAAGCAGAGCGAGGCATTCTCGTTTCAGGTCGCGACGGATTCACAGGCGGAGACGGATCGCTACTGGAATGCGATCGTGAAGAACGGCGGCGAGGAGAGCTACTGCGGCTGGTGCAAGGACCGCTGGGGTATTTCCTGGCAGATCACGCCGCGGGTCTTGACCGAAGCCATGGCCGCGGGTGGAGCGGAAGCCAAACGGGCTTTTGCCGCGATGATGGAAATGGGGAAGATCGACGTCGCGAAAATCAAAGCCGCGCGTCGCGGGTGACCTAGCCGCGCGGCGGCCGAAATACCGCTTTTGCCAGATTGACAAACGGAGAAGCTCAACCGCCACCGACTTCGGCGGCGAACCATCGGGCATCTCCCAGCAAGCGTGACTCATCAGTCATGTTTCAGGAGTTCTCGGCGAAATTGAGATTGCCGCTGATTTAAAGGCGACGCTGCCCCGTCACCGTAGCATCGAGCGCGCATCATCTAAACGACGCGACCGAGGCTAAACGGGGAACGGGAGCGGCACACGCTAACCGGCCATGCTTTTTTTGGATGAAGTGAAACGCCGACATCCTTGGGGGACGCGATGCATGGGGTCGGCTGGGTGATGGACCCGCCCATGGCAATTTGGGAATTCCCCTCGGAGAGAAATGCTTCACCTGCTGGATCAACGACGTCAAAGCGTCTGAGTTGAGCGACGCCGAGTTTTCTGGCGCTGCACCAATGCGATTGCAGATTCGCCCGTTGCGGTGATGAAGTGCGAATATCGGAACGTGAAAATTGCGGAGCGGTGATCTCTCGTTTCTATTCGAGGCCCGGTTTCGCTTCCCCCCGATCTTTTACCTCTGCCATGTTTCCACCGACCCCGTCCCGTTTCGCCCAGAAGTTCCCGGCAGCCTGCCTCATCTTTGCTCTGGTGCCGGTTTTCGGCGCGGATGAGTCCGCTCCCGCGGCCAAGGCCGCCACACCTGCCATGTCCTCGCGCGAACTCGTGCTGCACAAGTGGTCCGGCACGATCAACGTCCCTGATCCCGTCGCCTGCGCCGTCGATCCCCAGGGCCGCCTCTACGTCGCCGCCACCACGCGCCGCAAGCAGGCCGATCTCGACATCCGCGAGCACACGATGTGGATCGCGGACGACGTCGCCATCACCAGCGTCGCCGACAAGCGCGCCCTCCTTCATCGCGAACTCGCCCCCGGCAAACTGCGCGCCCCCCGCGGGATGCTGAAAGATCACAACGGCGACGGGTCGATCGACTGGAAGGATCTCACCGTGCACACGGAACGGATTTACCAGTTGCGCGACACTGACGGCGACGGCACCGCGGACAAGATGACCGTCTTCGCCGAAGGTTTTAATACCGATGTCACGGGCATCGCCGCCGGCGTGCTCTATCATGATGGCTGGGTGTATGTGACCGTCGCGCCCGATCTCTGGCGGTTGAAGGATAACGACGACGACGGCGTCGCCGACGTCCGTGAACTCGTGGCCCACGGCATCGGGCATCATCTCGCCTACGCCGGCCATGACATGCACGGGCCGATGGTTGGCCTCGATGGTCGGATCTATTGGAGCATGGGCGACAAGGGCCTGAATGTAACATCGAAGGAAGGACGCCACTTTTTCTATCCCAACGAAGGCGCCGTCATGCGCGCCGAGCCCGACGGTTCACAATTCGAAGTCTATGCCCACGGCCTGCGCAATGTGCAGGAGCCCGCCTTCAATGAGTACGGCGATCTGATCGGTGTGGACAACGACGCCGACCAGCCGGGGGAACGCGAGCGTTTCGTTTTCATTGCGGAGGCGAGCGACAGCGGCTGGCGCAACAATTATCAGTACATGGCCACGCGGAGTCCTTGGATGCGCGAAGGTCTTTGGAAACCGCATTTCCCCGAACAGGCCGCCTACATTCTTCCGCCGCTGCTCAGCTACTCCAACGGCCCGGCGGGTTTTCGTTACGAGCCAGGCACCGCGCTCAGCGACGGTCAGCGGGGCATGTTTCTGCTCAACGAATTTCCCTCCGGCAGGATGCTCGGCTTCCGCGCCGCGCAGGATGGCGCGACGTTTAAAATGACCGACGCGCGTCTGCTAAACGACGGTGTGATGGGGATCGGCATGAGCTGGGCGCCAGACGGTTCGCTCTTCATCGCCGACTGGATCGGAGGCTATCCCCTCGATGGATTGGGCGCCATCTGGCGGGTGGATGCGCGGGGAAGTGCCGCGAATCCCGCCCGGCAGGAAACCCAACGGCTGCTCGCGGGCGGCTTCGCGAAGACCGCCGATCCCGAACTCGCGGTTCTGCTCGGCCACAAGGACCAGCGCGTGCGCCAGGGTGCGCAGCACGAACTCGCGAAGCGCGACCGCAAGGACGTACTGCTGAATGTCGTCCGCGACACCAAGTCGGCGCAGCTCGCGCGCATCCATGGCCTTTGGGGTTATGGCCAGCTGCTGCGCCGAAGCTCGGCCGATGCGGCAGCGATCGTGCCTTTCCTGCAAGACGGCGATTCCGAGATCCGCGCGCAGACCGCCAAGATGCTTGGAGACGCGGCCACGACCGGCGCGAAATCCGTTGGTGGCGCGCTGTTGCCTTTACTCAGCGACGCGGCGCCGCGTGTCCGGCTTCAAGCCTCCATCGCGCTCGCAAAATTCCGCGACCCGAGAGCGGTCGATGCGTTCTTCACGCTGGCGGAAAAGGACGGCGCGATTCCGATCCTGCGGCACGCGGCCGTGACGGGCCTTGCTGCCTGCGCGACAGCTCAGCAACTCGAGGCGAAGAAGTCTGATCCCTCGGTGAACGTTCGGCTCGCGAGCGTGGTTGCGCTTCGTCGTCAGGGCTCTCCGGCTGTGGCCGCCTATCTGCGCG
The DNA here is from genome assembly GCA_039928635.1 of Opitutaceae bacterium. Taxonomy (GTDB): domain Bacteria; phylum Verrucomicrobiota; class Verrucomicrobiia; order Opitutales; family Opitutaceae; genus DATAKE01. The sequence continues at coordinate 13,216 of JBDSSU010000231.1, forward strand.
ACGCCGATCCCCTGGTGGTGGCGGATGCCGCTCGCGCGATTCACGACGATTTCTCCATCCCTCCAGCGATGCCTGGACTGGCTGCTCTGCTGGATGACAAGCCGCGCAACGAGGTCGTCACTCGCCGCGCCATCAACGCCAACCTTCGGATCGGCACGACGGAAACGGCGAGCCGGCTCCTCGCCTATGCGCTCCAGGAATCCGCACCGAAGGAAATGCGGATCGAAGCGCTGACGTCGCTGCGCGTCTGGCTGCAGCCGTCGCCGCTCGATCTGGTCGATGGACACGCGCGGTCATTCAAACCGGCGAAGATCGACGAGGTGCTTAATCGGCAGATTAGCCAGCTGCTTTCCCTTGGTGATCCCGCTTTGAAGACGCTCGCGATCGAAATCATGATTGCGCACGAACTGAAGCCGGGCGCTGAGCAAATCGCCGCGATCGTCGGTGATACGAAAGCTTCGGGCACCCTGCGCGCTCAATCGCTGCGGTTGATCGCCGGAGAGCAGCGGGGACAGCCTGCTTTCCAGCGCGCGCTCGCCGCCGGGCTCGCCGCTGATTCACCGGCGCCGTTGCATCGCGCGGCGCTCGAGTTGCTGCTGCCGGGCCAGGCCGCGCCGTTTGTCACTGAGGCGCAGGCCACGATCAAAGATCGCAGCGTACCGGAAAAACAACATGCCATCGGTCTCCTCGCGCAGTCGGCGAATCCCGCTGCGGACGCCGCCCTCGCATCGTTAGGCGATGCACTCGCAGACGGCAGCCTCGCGCCGGCGTTGAAGCTCGATGTCTTGGAAGCGCTGCGGGCCCGCAGTGGTGCCAACGCCACGCTCGCGGCCAAGTTGAAGGCCTACACCGCTTCGCCCGCTGCCGTGGCCCAGGAGGAACTTCTCGCGGGTGGCAGCATCGAGGCCGGCCGCAACCTCGTCGCGAATCATCTCAACGCGAATTGCATGGCCTGCCACACGGTCGAATCCTCGGCTGGCAGCGAAGTCGGGCCGAGTCTGCGTGCCATCGGCCAGCAACGGGACGCGGCGTATCTTCTGGAATCGCTTCTGATGCCTTCGGCAAAAATCGCCCAGGGATTCGGGATCGTGAACGTCACCCTGAAAGACAAGACCGAGGTGACCGGCACCCTTGCGAAGGAAACGCCCGAGGCGGTCACCGTCCGGGTGTTCGACGGTACTTTCAAGACCATCCCACGCGCTAACGTCGCCAACCAGACCCCGCCGATTTCCATCATGCCCCCGATGACTGCCATCCTGCAGCCGCGCGAGATCCGGGATATGGTGGAGTATCTTTCGAGCCTGAAGGGAGCACCGGCTAACCGCCGAGTTCCCGCGGCGGAGGCCAACTGAATCCGGCATCGCGCCCGCCCGTTTTCCCGCCCACGTTTTCAAAACCCCCTCAAGAAAATTCTCGTATGAAAAAAATTCTTTTCGTCCTCCTGTTCGCCGCGAGCACGAGCCTGTTCGCCGCCGCCGATGCATTAAAACCCATCAAGGCGCTCATGATCACCGGTGGTGGTTTTCACGACTACGAGCTGCAGAAGAAAACGCTTTCAGACGGCATCTCGGCCCGCATGAACATTGAATGGACGATTCTTCATGAGGGGACGACGCGCGAGCACAAGCACAGCGCCTACGCGAATCCCGACTGGGCCAAGGGCTACGATGTGATCGTGCACAACGAGTGCTTCGGTACGGTCGCCGAACCTGATTTTGTCGCGCGCGTTGCCGCACCGCACAAGGCAGGCATCCCTGCCGTGATTCTCCATGCCACCGTGCACAGCTACCGTTTTGTCGAGGGTGACGCCTGGCGTGAAATCCTCGGCATCAAATCGATGAGTCATGAAGCGGCGCGCGATTTTCTGGTGAAATCGCTCAAGACCAATCACCCGGTGATGCGCGGGTTTCCCGACGAATGGGCGGATTCGAAGGACGAACTCTACAAAGTCGAAAAAACGTGGGAGAGCGTGACGCCGCTGGCGAAAGCGTTTGGAACGGAAACCCAGAAGGATCACGTGGTGATCTGGCTGAACACGGTCGGAAAAACCCGGGTGTTTGCCACGACGCTGGGCCATTCAGACGCCACGATGAAGACGGACGTCTATCTCGATCTCGTCACGCGTGGCATCCTTTGGAGCGTCGGCAAACTCGGCGACGACGGAAAACCCCTGCCGGGATACGAACGCCAGGGAAAATAGTAATTCGATCGGAAGGGGAGTGAAATTCGCCTGCTCCTTGTAGCGTCGGTAAGCGATGCGCGCCTGCATCGCTTAATACTGATACGAAACGCGACCACCCCGTAGCGCGTAGCCGGCTGGCGTGCACTTGATCTTCAAGTTGAACCCGGAGCGGACTTGACCGGCGGCGAGAGGTGGCCATCTGCATGCCTTCGGGCGTCACCACTTGAGCGACGACGACTCGCACGCAGTGACAGCGTTTATCCGGGCCGCAGCCGCGGGCTTTCGAGGCGAAGCCGGTCGGCGAAGAGGCGTAAAAGCAAGAAGTGCGGAGGGCTCAGTCGGGGAATAGCGGAGCGGTAGCGGTCATCGATCGTTTCGCCCGTTGAAATAAATCCGAAAAGAAAGCCCGCCTCGGTGATTCCGGATGGGAAAACCGGTAATGCTTCCCGAACACACGCCCCTCTCCCCGCCGCCCTATTCCCCACCGCCTTCCCGGACAATCCCTTTGCAATGCAAAATCGGCTTCGAAAACTGGCGCTTGTCATGAGCAATCGGCTCGATCGTCCGTCCAACCGCATTCCCCCGCATGCTCACCCCTGGCCAGGATGAATCGCTGATTGCCCGTCTGCTCGACCTTTCGCCGGTCGAGCGCGCCGCGCTTTTGCGGCGCGTCTGCGCCGATGATTCGCGCACCCGCGAACGGCCGCTCGAAGGTACGGAGAAAAGCGCCGCGTCTGACCGCCCATTCGCGGCGTGCGCCCCGGAGCTTTCTTCGGCGATCGTAGTCCGGGCTTTGGAATCGGCGCTAGACCTTGCGCCCACCGAGGTAGCGGGCGCGCGGATCGGGTCCTACAAGCTGCTCCAGGAAATCGGTGAAGGTGGATTCGGCGTCGTCTGGATGGCAGAACAGGAACAGCCCATCCGCCGGCACGTCGCGATGAAGATCATCAAGAGTGGCATGGACACCAAGGAGGTCATCGCGCGGTTCGAAGTCGAGCGGCAGGCACTGGCGTTGATGGATCATTCGAACATCGCGCGGGTCTTCGATGCGGGCGCCACCTCCGCCGGTCGACCGTATTTCGTGATGGAGCTCGTGCGCGGGGTCGCCATCACGCGCTATTGCGATGAGAACCGGCTCACCCCCCAGGCGCGGCTGCGGCTGTTCATGTCGGTCTGCCACGCGGTGCAGCATGCGCACCAGAAAGGTGTCATCCACCGCGACCTCAAGCCCTCGAACGTCCTCGTCACGCTGCACGATGGCGTGCCCGTGCCGAAGATCATCGATTTCGGCATCGCCAAGGCCACGGGCGGCGGACGGCTCAC
>JBDSSU010000232.1:0-10265 GCA_039928635.1 Opitutaceae bacterium
CCCGACGGCACCCCCGACGAGACCCTGTTTCTCGACGGCACGCATCCGAACGATGCCGGGTATGCCGTCTTCCAAAAAGTGCTGGCGCCGGAACTCGCGAAGTCCGTCCGACGCGACTAACTGCAGCGTCGGTTGAAGACGCTGCGACCTTCGCTCAACCCTTCCCGAAATTTATGAAGAAGATACTCCTCCCGTTGTTTTGCTGTCTCCTTCTTGTGGCCATCGGTCCGCGAACGGTCGCCGCCGCCAGCTTGTCCGTGAAAGATGCGGTCACGGCTGCTGCCGATTTTCCTCTGCTCGTCAACGGGCGCGCCGCGACGCTTGTCGTCGATAGCAACGATGCGGTTACCTGGCAGCGCCATGTGCTGCGCGGCGCGATGTATGGCTGCGCGACCCTGCGAGTGCCCCAGGGCTCTTATGCGCTCAAGGTGTGGGCGGCGGACTGCGGCGTCGTGCTCCAACAAATTTCCGTCAACGCCCTCTGACCCCGCTGCGCTCGCTCCTGGCTCTTGCCAAATCCCGGCGACCTCGCCTCCGGCCAAAGCCTCGCGCGGCACCGCTGTGGCTGGCGGTTTAACTGCGGGTATTTCCCGCATGCCATACGCCCAGCATCGCCTGCCGATCGCGGGGGTTGATCGCCGCGGCTGAGGAAAAGTTCACTCGCGTCCGGCGCATCACGGGCCGACGCGCTCTCCCCTCGCTCGATGAGGAACCAGAGAAGGATAACAACAGACAAAGGCTCGCGAACGGCGACTCGTGCGATGACCCGCGAGAGGCTGCGATCGATTCCTTCGACATGAATAAAAAGACTTCCCGGCGCGAACGCCGGGAAGCTTTTACCAACGCAATTTGTGGGATTTACAGATCGAAAGTCGTTGTGAAGATAAACGACCGGGGATCGATGACGCGGAAGGTATGCGGTCGACCGTTCGGATAGGCACCGACGGCGCGGAGGTGCGCTTTCGATTCCTGAATGTTTCGCACATTCAACTGGAACCGGGCACGGATCCGATCCTTGAACAGGCGGGTCGTGTAGGTCGCAAACGCATCGAAGTAGTAGTGGCCTTGGTCGTAGATCGGGCGGTTGGGGTCGAGTGAGGTGGCCGCCTCGATCGAGCCGTTGACGGGGATGCCGTAATAGCCGATCGATCCCTTGCTCTCCCAACGGGCTCCGCCGCCGATCGTCATTTTTTTCAAGTGCTCGTTTTCGAACATTCCCGCCAGGCGATAGCTGGTGAGGAAGTTCACCCGCCATTCGCGAATCTGGGAGCGGGATTTTCCATCGGTGGCGCGGGCGATGTTCAGAGGGTTGATCACGTTGCCGTTGAGGAAGCCGCGGGGTGTTTGCGACCCGACGTTGGGGTTGTCGCCGCTATAGCCGGTGTCCAGCCATTTGGTGCCGGGGGCAAAGCCGGCGGCGACCGAACGCGGATCGATGATCGTCTCCCAGATGGGTATGCGCTCGGCCAGCCACGCGGGAATATTGGGCGAGAGATTGGCGTCGATCGCCTCCGACCGCGTCACGTTGCCGCGGAGCGTCCAATACGAGTTCGGATTATAGGTGAGTTCGAACTCGTTGCCCCTGGTGATGACATCGGACGTTTCCGTGATTTCGCCGTCGTTGATCTGCGCGATGTAGTTCGCGGGGAGCTGCATGATGGCCGCAACCGCAGTGTTGACCTGGTCGGAGGTGAAGGTCGGGTTCGCCTCGAGCGTCCAATTCCTCGCCTGACGTTGAAGGGCAATCGCGTCGTTTTCGCCCTTGAAGGGTGCGAAATCGATGCGGCCGGTCCGGGTCGCGAAGATCGCGCTCTGGCCGGAGCGTGAATTGATCTGGTTCGTTTCGTACTTGTTCAAACGCAGCACGAATTTGTCCCCGATGTTGAACGAGACGCCATAGTCCTTCCCAACCGAGGAGGGATTCGGCAGCACTTTCAGGGTGATGCTCTTCGCCGGAGTTTCCGGGCGGAAACTGTCCGACTGGTTATAGAACACGGTCATGCCACTCAACGCGCCGGCCAACGTCCCCTTCAACCCACCGGCGGAGCGCGCGCGATCGATCAGGCCCCAGTTGCGGAAGGGTTTCGCCACGATTCCCTTGGTGGTCGTTTCGCCCGAGCGTAAGGCCCAAACGCCGTCGCCGTCCGAAAGATTGTTGTCCGGCACCCAGCCGTTCATGGCGGCGTAGTCGAACTCGTAGCCGTTCGGCAACAGGCGGGAAGGGCGTTGGTTCTTGTTGCGATTGTCGTCGGTGCGTTTGCCGTACGTGACGATGACTCGTTCGTTGAGCAGGGTGCTTTGCAGCATCCAGCCGGTCGTCTTAATCAAGTTAACGCCACCGTTACCGCCGGCGGAACCTTCGTTGATTGCCGAACGGCCGAGCGTCGCGGTTTCGGCAATCCAGGAATTCGCCGGGTAGGTATTCACTCCACCGTTGGCCGCGTTATACCAGTTGAAGGTGTAGGCACCGTAAGAGACCGGGCTTGGAGCGTAGTCGACATTGGCGCCCTGAGCGTCCCCGACATAGAAATGATAATAGTTGCGCGTGGCGTTCGGAGAGGCGGTGCCGCTTTGATTGCCCTTGGGCTGGCCGGCGGGGGCGTAGACGACGTTGTCGTCCAGCATCGCATCGCGGAAGCGGTAGCGAAACCGTTTGGTCTTCCGCTCCTCGTAATAGCCGAGGAGCTGGTGACGGCCGATCCATTTGGTCCATTTGTTGGAATTCGTGTAGTCGAGAATGTAGGCCAGTTGGCCGCGGTAGCTGTCCCGCTCGGTGGGTTGCTCTTCGGTCACCGGTTGTCCCACGCCGAGGTAGGGCCGGCCGAAGTAGGGATTCGCGCGGCCATCGAGCAGCTTGGTGTTCGGATCGACGTAGAGGTAATAGCTAGCGGAGGTGGCGGACGCCTGACCGATCACGTTTTGGTTGGCGCGGTCGGCGTCTTCACGCTGCCAGGCGAATTGGGCGGCGAGCTTGTGCCGCTCGGTGTTCAGAATGAACTGCTCGATCTCGATGGTGGAAGTTTCGACCTGGTCCTTGAGCAAGTTTGGCGCGCCGAGGTTGATGCTCGAATAGTCATAAACATCGCGGCTCGATACGCCGGCCAGCGTGGAAAACAAGGGGCGGCCATTGCGGATCGGCTCCGCCACCGATTCGAGCATGCGGGTGGTGCCGCTCGTGTTATTGGGTCCGTTGGTGGCCGTCGCCGCCGGCAGCCGGCCGACCTGCCAAAGCTGAATCCCGTTATCGACGAAAAGGACCGGGTTCGAGAAGTTTTGTCCGGCCAGTCCGGTGGGACTCGCGGTCCCCGTGAGCACAGTCGTCACGCCGTTCACGGTGACGGAATTCGCGATCGGATCCCACGCCGGGCTGCCGAGCGTTTTCCAATAGGAGACCGCATCGCGCGGGGTGACCGCGGTCGCGCGGGTACCGGAACCGTGGTAGGAACTGAACGAGGCGCGGATCGACGTGTCCTTGAAGGGCTGATATCGGACCATGGCGTTGAACCGGCGGGTCTCGAAACCGGAGGGCTTCTGACGCCATTCCTCGTGTTGATAAACGCCGCTCACGCGCAGGGCCAGTTTGCCGGCGATGAGCGGACGGTTGACATCGAGGGAGGTGCGCCAGCCGCCCATGTCGTCGAAGCGGAGCGAGGCGGCGGTGGACTCGCGCGAAATGTTCGCCGTTGCCGCCACGAGGTTAACCGTGCCGGAGCCTTCCCCCAATCCGAAGATGCTGGAGTTCGGGCCGCGGCTGATCTCGACGGCATCGATGTTGCTCGGGTCGATCGGCGCGCGGCCGGAGGAAGCGAAGCCATTGAGCGAGAGATTGGCGGCACCGATGCCGCGAACGCGGTTTGCACCCTGGGGATTGTCCTGAATCTGGTCGGTGACCATGCCATTCCGATCGATGTCGAAGGCGGTGTAGTTGCCCGTTCCCTCGGTGCTGGCCTCGTAGTTAAAGATATCGTTGATATCGATCATCGCGAAATCCTCCATCTGCTGCTTGGTCACGACGGAGATCGAGGAAGCGAGATCCTCGAGCTTGGTGTTCAGGCGCGTGCCCGACATCGTGCTCGACGCATAGTAACCGTTGTTCGATTCCCGGACCTCGAAAGGCGACAACGTCACCGTATCGCCGCCGGGAGCTCCAGCGGTGGCGGGTGTGCTGGACTGCACGGCGGCGGTCGCCCTCGCCTGATCGGCCATTTGGGCTGCGACCTCGGCGTCATCGAGTTTTCCATCGTGGTTGCGGTCGTATTTGGCGAGCGTGGCTGGATCTACCGGCGCCGCTCTCGTAGCTTGGGCGCGGCCAGAAATGGGCATCAACGCGAGGAAGGTGGCGGACAATAACAGCCGGGGAACGGCTAGGCGGAAGCGGGATTTCATGGTTGGGGTAGGACCGACAACTGGCCGGCCCGCGCGAAGCTGCTTCCGGCGTCAGGCCTCGACAATCACGGCAGTGTGCATATCAATGCGCATCCCGTGGATATCGGCCCGATGGTTTCAATGGCGGATGTGGCGCAGGCGGCGGGCGTCCACCAAACCACGGTGTCGCGGGCGCTGCGCAATGACCGCCGAATTTCGGCGGCGAAGCGGCGGCAAATCCGCGCGCTGGCCGACAAGTTGGGCTACCGTCCACATCCTTTGATCTCGGCCTTGGTTGCCGTCCGCCGGCAGCGGCGGCCGCCACGTTTCGAAGCGACGATCGCTTACGTTGCCAGCGTGCAGCGGGACCCGACGTCGGACGACCTCTATATCGAAGGAGCACGTTCCGCGGTCGCCCGGTTGGGTTATCGGCTGGATGTTTTTCGGCTGGGGGAGGAGGGACTGACCGCCCCGCGGCTCAACGCGATTCTACGGGCCCGCAATGTCTACGGGCTGATCATCGGGGCGCTGGCCAGACGAGGGGAGAATTTTGTCCTGAGCTGGCGACAGTATTGCATCGTGACGATCGAATATACTTTCTCGCGTCCTGAATTCGATCGCGTGGTGCATGATTGCTACGCTGGCATGCGGGACATCATGCAGGCATGCCGTCGCGCGGGCCGCCGTCGGGTGGGACTGCTGCTATCGATCGTGGCTGACGAACGAACGGAGCGGTTGTTCAGTGCGGCGTATGGCGTGGAACAGGCGGCAGACGCATTTTTTGCGCCGATTCCGCCGCTGATTCAACCGGACTGGGATGAGGCGGCGTTTGCGATCTGGCGCCGCCGGTATCGTCCCGAGGTGATCGTCACCTCCAATGCATTTTTGCCGCAGGTGCAGGCGTGGTGCGACGCCAAGGGGATCGTCATCGGTCGCGACGTGCACCTGGCGAACGTCAACACATTCCAGTTCGGCCGGATTGCCGGCGTGGCGCAAAATCCCCGCGTGATCGGCGCCGCCGCGGCGCGGATGGTCGTCGACAAAATTCTCAACAACGACCGTGGCATTCCGGCCGTGCGCCTGACGGTGCTGACGCCCGGTCGTTGGATGAACGGATCGTCCTTCTGCGCCAAACGCGGTTCTCGCGAGCGCGCCTGATCGTCGCAACGCCAGCGGCCCATGCGATAAATCCTGATACGCCGGCGAGCCGTGACGTTTGGGCGCTCGCCCGGATTCACCGCGCGAAGGTAAGCGAAATCGAGTCCGGTGCCGAGCGCCCACGCCCTTGCTCAGGGAAGGGTCTTGAGGCGAATATCTTTGAACTGAATTCGCATCGGCAGGCCAGTGTGCATCTGGAGCGCAAGCACGCCGGATTTCGCCGCGCGGGGTTCGTCGAGATCGGTCACGTCCGCGGTGAGCGTTCCGTTGAACCCGTGGCGGATGCGATTTCCCTCGGCGACGATCCGGACTTCGTTCCATGCGCCTTTCTTGTAGGCGGCCGCGACGGTTGCAGCGAGGTCGGCGGCGGCTCCTGCTTGTTCGACCCGGTGGTTTCCATCGGAACCGGTGACAATGCGGATGATTTCGCCGGGCTTCATCAGGATGCCGCGGCCTCTTTCCTCGTAGAGCATGCCGACTTGGGGACGCGCGAAATCAAGGTCGGCTTGATAGCCGCTGACGATGAAGTCGGCGGGATCGAGGAGCTTGCTGCGAAACTGAATCCCGGAGTTCGCGCGGCCGTCAGGGTTGTCGGCGTGAAGGCGGTAGGAAAGGCGCAATTCGAAATTTCGCACCTCACCTCCCTGCCACACGAGAAACGTGTTCGCCTTGGGTATTTTTTCCGCGGTGGTCTGGCCGGTGATGGCGCCTTCCTGCACGGACCAGAAGCCGTCCAAGCCAGACCAACCGGTGAGATCCTTGCCGTTGAAGAGGCTGGTAAAGCCACTGTCGGCGGCGAAGGCTGCAACCGAGAAGAACGCGGCGAGGCCGGCCGCGAGTAGGAGGGAGCGTTGGGGTTTCATGGGGGATGGAAAAGCGATGGCGCGGATGCGCGCCCCGACGCAGGGGACCATCGAAGGAGGAAACCCTACCGTCCGCGGATTCAAAGGCAGATGACGCCAGGATGAAGTCATCTGACGTCGTCGGATCGGATTATTCCTTAAACAGCAGCTGCGCGAAATGGTAGAAATTGTGGCCCATCTCAACGCCATTGTGGGCGCCACCGTCCAGACGCCAGATATGGGGCACCCCCTTTTCCAAGAGAAAGGTATGCAGGTTCATGCTGATGCGCATCAGAGGATCCCGGTTGCCCACGCCCAGCCAGAAAAGTTTCAACTGCTTCAGCGTGGCCGGATCAGGGATCAGGTTGGCGACGGGCTTCGTATTCGGGGCGGCGGCCACCGCAGCGACCGAACCGAACACATCGAGATGGGAGAGTCCAATATTCAGGGTCTGACCGCCTCCCATGGACATTCCCGCGATAGCGCGGTGGGCGCGATCCGTGTAGACCGAGTAGTGGGACTCCACGAAGGGGATGATTTCTTTCAGCAGGTCGTTTTCGTAGGGGGCACCAAAACCTGCCCCGTCACGCGTGCCTTGGTTTTCGTCTGCCGCGGTCGAGCCTGCACTCCCCTGGGGAAAGACGATGATCGTTGGCAGCATTTTGCCGTCCGCCAGCAGGTTGTCGGCGATGATAACGGCGCCGGCGCGCAGCCATTCGGTGCTGGTGTTGCCCAGCCCGTGATGCAGATAAAGCACGGGATATTTGCGAGCGGTCGAGTAGCCGGGAGGTGTGTAAACGCGCATGAGCCGGCGTAATCCCAGCGTCTTCGAGTCATACTCGACAACCTTGAGCTCGCCGTGGGGAATGTTCGGGCGCTCCGTTTTGAAATCCTCGGGTGGCACCGGGTAGGCGGCCATGTTTTCCTCGGGAGCCTGAGGAGCAACGGGAGCGATTCCGCCGCGACCACGGCCGGCAGGCGGTTGCGCTCCGGCGGGGTTTGCGGGAGCGGCGGGAGCGGCTTTAACCGCGTCTGAGGCGGCCGGCGGTGTCACTGCAGCTTCGGCCTGGAGGGAAACCGATGGCAACAGCAGGCAGGCAGCAAGGAGGAACGATTGCGGGGCGGGAATTACAGTGCGCATAAATTGAGAGTTTTGCAGGGATGGTTGAGACCGAGCCGAACGATGGCTCGAGTGGATCGCGGCTACTGATCGCGTCATTCTCTTGAAGGGTTCCGGCCGTTTTCTGCCCGTGATCCCTTCAGTATACCGATCAGATAACCATTGATGTCGGCGTGTTTGACGTCAGGTGCACCCGGATAAACCAATTCACATTCGACCTTCAACCCGCGGAGCCTCTCCTGCAATTTCACACCGAAATTCGCCGAATGCGTGGGATCTGATTGCGGCTGCCCGACGCTTGGAGGAGCCGGATAGATCAGGTAGATCGGAGGATCGTCGCTGCTCGCGTGTTCGATCGGCGAATATTCCTTGATCCACACGAGCACGTCATTTCGGTGCTCCAAAAAATCGGCGAACATCGCGTCCTGCGAGCGGGCATGCGTCGCACTGGCCTCGGCGAAACCAAAGGCGTGGGCGCCATATCGGCTGTTGGGCGTCCACTCTTTCATCTGCTGCGGATCGAGCGAAGTCTGGGCAGTGTCCACCGCAGCGCAGAAAAGCCGGGTCGATTCGCGCGCGATGGGATCGGGGCTATTGGCGTCGGCCATGTCGTCGTGAAACGCCAGCCACAGGCTGCTGCAGGCACCCGCCGAACTTCCGGTGGCGCCGATGAGTTTCTTGTCGAGGTTCCATTCCGCCGCTTTGCTGCGCACGAACTGCAGCGCCCGGGCGGCATCGCGAAGCGGAGCGGACACGGGCGGCTTCACCCCTTCGGCCTGGGCCTGCCAGGTGTAACGGTAGTTGATGGAGACCACCGAAATTCCCGCAGCGAGAAGTTGCGCGGTGCCGCGGACGAATCCCTTGTTTCCCGCTTCCCAACCGCCGCCGTGGATGTGGAAGACCACCGGCGTGGGCTTCGTGCCAGGCGCCTGCCAGAAATCCAAGACCTGCCGCGGATGATCGCCGTAGGCCACGTTGGTCAGCGTCGCCGCGGAAGGTCGTGCCAAGGTTCGGGTGGCTGCCGGAGCCGTCTGCGGGGGTGTCGGGACCCCGGCGTCGGCGGTAAAGACAGAGGCTGCCAGGAGTGCTCCCAACGCTGCCGCGATGAGGCGTGCACTTCGCCCCGCTGCCTCTGACGCCCGCGGGTCGCGTTCCCCGATCGCCGACACGCGCGAAAATCCGGTGGACATGTTCACTCAGGATTTGCGCGCCGGGAGGAATTTCCGATCCACCAGCCACGCCTCGAAGCTTTCAATCCACGTCGCAGCGGCGGGATTGGTGGCGGAGCGAATACCAAAGCCATGGTCGGCGCCGGCGTAGAGATGCAGTTCGGCGCTGACGCCGGCCCGTTTGCAACGGACGAAAAACTCCGCACTCGGGATAGCGAGGTTGTAGCGGTCGTTATAACCGCAGGCGATGAAGACGGGCGGCGTCTCCGCCGAGAGATTGAGATTCGGACGATTGAACCCCACGGCGTAAATGGGCCCAAAGAAATCCGGCCGCGAACTCTGCCGCTCGAGCGGATCGACGGCGTCGGCGCGTCCCGGCGCGCCGGTCGTTCCGGCGAGCAACGCGACCTCGCCACCGGCGGAAAATCCGATGATGCCCACGCGCTGTGGATTGATCGCCCACTCCGAGGCGCGGCTGCGGATCAGTTGAATCGCGCGCTGCGCGTCGGGGATGGAGTGACCCTCGACGGTGTAGGGTTGCGGCTGGCCGGCGGGATTCGACTCATCACGCGCGAGGCGATTTCTTAGCACGAAGGCGGCGATGCCGTGCGCGGCGAACCACTCGGCGATCTCGGAGCCTTCTTTCAGGACCTCAAGGTTGCGGTGTCCACCGCCCGGCGCGACGATGACGGCGCAGCCCGTCTCTTTTCCTTTCGCCGGGAGATAAACCGTGAGCGAAGGATCGTGGATGTTCGAGGCGGTGCGACCGTTGGTTTTTTCCGGCTCGTTCTTGCGGGCCTCGGAGCCGGGGGCTCCGTCGGCCCAGAGGCGAATCACGGGATGTTCGTCAGCCGCAAACAATACGGCCGCTGAGCTGAAACCGAGGGCGAGGCAGCGTAGCAGGAATTTCATAGGATTTCAGTTTGCTCCGGCTAGCGCGAAAACGGCGATCGACTAGTCGCGAAACGCCAGCGGTGCGAATTGATAGAAGCTGCGGCGCCAAGTCTGCCACTCATGGGCCGTCTGCGGCGACACGTAGAAGTGCGCGTTGATGCCGGCCTGCTTCAGCGCCTCGATATCCGACTTGGCCGTCCTGGCGTTGCCGCCGCGACCGCCGCCCGGAGCCGCCGTGCCCGGCGCGCCGCCGCGACCCGTGGCGGGAGTGTCGATCTCGCGGCTGCCGTAGCTCACGAAGAGAACTTTGACCTTGTTCTTGAAGTCCGGGATGGCCGCGGCTTCCTCCGCCGTGACCGAGCCGCCGCTGAAGACGCCGATCTGCGAGAAGAGCTCGAGGTGCTTCAACCCGATGCTACGCGTCTGCATGCCGCCAAGCGAAAGGCCGGCCATGCCGCGATGCTCGCGATTGGCGAGGGTGCGGAAATTCGCATCGATGAAGGGAATTAGATCTTCGACGATCACTCGCTCGAACGCGGGATTGGTGGCGCCGCCGCGACCACCCGGTGCCGCCGCGCCACCCGCAGCCGGAGCCGCGGCGGGTGCGGACGCCGGGGGCGGCGTCGCGCCACCCAGCACGGTTCCGTTATTCTGGCTGCTTTCCATTACGATGATGAACGACTTCGCTTTTCCTTCCGCGATCAGATTGTCCAGGAT
>JBDSSU010000233.1:0-5156 GCA_039928635.1 Opitutaceae bacterium
GCAGCCGTCGCCTGCACGGAGTAGCGATAGCGTCCCGGTTTCAGGAGAAGCAGCTCAGCGGACAATTCGCGTTCTGCCGCGCCGAAATGATAGAGCCGCGCCGCAAACCGATCGGGTCTCGAATCGGTCACGAGTGCACCCAAATCACGCGGCGGAGTCCGCCAGCGCACCGCATTCAGCGGAAAGTAGAGCGGATCACCCGGATCGCCGGTCGCCGCATTATAGAGGACGTTCAGTCGATTGAAGTTCATCGCCATCACTCCGGCTTCGATGATCGTCGTCGGAACGCCCTGCTCGAGCATCCAGCCCGGTTGGTAGGTGACCGGGAAACGCATCACCCGATCAGTATAACGCACCTCTTGGGTGTAAGCCGGGAAATTGAAATGCAGCGCATTCCCGAGCGTGGCCAACGCCTGCGTGAGTCCGTTCAATCCGGCGGCATCATTAGCCAGCCGGAACTGCACGTAAGGCACGTCGCGTTCCTCGCGCAGCAGTGCGTCGAAAGCCGTGTCACCCGTGAGAACGCGGTATTTTGCGATCGCGCCACCGATCTGGTCGACCTTCGAAGCGCACCACAAACGCGAACCTTCCGGTGCTTCGGGACGGCCGGCCTTGATCCAATCGAGCCGGGCCGCCGCCATCGTGCGCACGGGCGTGAGGAAGGTCTCGTCGCCTGTCATGTGATAAGTGAGCACGAGCGTGTTCAACATCAGCGCCATCGCGCTCGGAAAATCATAGAGCGGCGTCTCGTAGTTTTCCGGCAGCCACCACTTTTTGCCGACGCCCCCGATCCGTCCATCCGGCCAGTGAATCGCCGTCGGAATAATCCCGGCGGGTTTGCCGTTCTCTTCGCGCGCAGTGGCATCGACCCAAGTGCGCATCCAGTCGGTCACCAATTTGCCGATGCGGGCGTCGCCGGTGCGCTGCCAGTAAAGGAGAGCCGGCTGAATCGCCCGCGGGTGATAGACCGTGTCGCACGCATGCGCTGGCGAGAGATCAACGCCGTCGTGCGTGAAGTATGTGCTCTTGAACTGGAGGAATCCGCGCTCGTTGCGACCGGTCCAGAGCTTCTCCATCAAATCGACAAGTCGGTTGGAACGTTGCGCCCATTCCGGATTGTCCGGCGCCAGCGACATCATCGGGGTCAGCGCATCGGCGACGTCTTCGGAGGTGTGCTCCACATCCATGCTGCGGTTGTGATAGCCACCGGCCAGATGCGGCTGAGCGAGCAGTCGCGAGGAATGAAATTCCTGCGCCCATTTCGCGCGCGGATGCTCGAAGCCGTAGAGTACCGTCACCCAATGTCGCCACATCTCGCAGTCGTCGCCCCAGCCTCCGCCGTATTCCCCGTTGGGCCGCAAGCGATGATCGATCCACCAGTCGATGATTTCCGTCAGACGCTGAAGACCTTCCCGCTGTGCCACGGCCCACGCCGGCGCGCCCACCGGGACGTCGTACTTGACGGCCGGCGCCATCAATTCGCCGAGGTACATCCGGGGAAGGCGGTTTTCGGGAAATGCCTTCGCCGCCAGTTCAAACTGCTCGCGCGCCTTGCTGAAGTAGGCCGCGCGTTTGTCGGCGAACGGATAGATATCGCTGTACTCAAGGCAGGCCCACACGAGCATGCGCGCCCGATAAAGCGCCGCGATCGGCAACAGCGGCGATTGTTCGTCGATGCCGAAGTTGAACGTCAACGTCTGCCGG
Source organism: Opitutaceae bacterium (assembly GCA_039928635.1). Lineage (GTDB taxonomy): Bacteria > Verrucomicrobiota > Verrucomicrobiia > Opitutales > Opitutaceae > DATAKE01. Next base: position 1,705 of record JBDSSU010000233.1, read on the forward strand.
ATCTCGCGGTCAAAAAAATCCAGCCGGCTCGCGGGTGAATCCCAGCGCTCGATGAACGTGATGAGATTATCCAGCCCGGGAAGCGTCACTCCGTCGACCGAGGTCTGGTGCGCCAGTGTTCTTAAAATGGAAAGCCGGGCGGCATCAGACTCGGAGTTACCCGCCGTGGTGATGAAATCGCGATAACGGTTCGGCGCAGTTTCAGCCGCGCGGGCCAATCCGCCGCCGCAAACAAGGGTGATCGCGACGATCGTAATTCGAAGAAGAGGAAGTGCGCTCATTTTTTTTCCTTGGGTTGCCATTCAAAATACGAGCCATATCCCGCCGTGAGATTGCGCGCCAGCCAGGTACGATATTCGTGATCGGCGAGACGGGTGACGTCGCGCTTTTTGATCGGCGTCGTGTTCGTGTAGATGACGACGCTCTCGCGATTATTCGTCGTCGTGACGCAGATGAGTTCGTCGCGGAAATCGCCGGCGAGGTCGGCCGCATACATCACGCGTCCGGGTCCTTCATTCGGGGCGGGATCGGAAATCTCAGTGAAGGTCTGGCCGTTGAAGTAGCCGAGTTGGCGTCCGTTATTCGACATCATCTCGCGCCGCTCGCCACCAAGCCAGTTGACGGGATTCCAACCGCCGATCCACGGGCTCAAAATCGTTTTGCCCTGGGCGTCCATCAGCAGCGTGTCGCGCTGCAGATGGCCATCGCGATTGGTCATCATCTCCATCCCGGGACTATCCGGCAGAATATCGGCGACCCAGCCGGTGTGGGCGTGCGTCCAGCGCGGATCGTCCTCGCGATTCGATTTCCAGATGACCTTCCCGGTGTCGGCGTCGACCACGTAGACACCGGCATTGGTGTTATCCTCCACCGCATAATAGACCTGACGGCCAGGACGGCCGGGAATGATGTGCTTCACGGAAACCACATCCGGATGTCCGGCGTAAATCGACCAGCGCAGCGTGCCGTCCGAATTCAGACAAGTGGTGCCGTCGAACACCTCGTCTTTTCCGTCGCCGTTCACGTCCGCATTCACGATGTAGTGAGCCCCGCTTCCATTGGTTTCGCCGAAACTCTTGAACTGCCAGAGCTGCTTCAAGGTTCTGCCATCGTAGGCGGTGAAGATCTCGTTTTCGTAGAGGCCTGACTGCGTGATGATCGACGGGGTTTTGCCGTCGAGGTAAGCGATGCCGAGCACGATGCGCGTCGACGAGCGCGAGAAATCAGACGCGAGCGGAGTCCACGGGGTCTTGCGCAGCGTCTCACCCGTCATGCCATTGAGCACCGCGAGATAAACCTGATCGCCTTCCTGCGCGCGGCACACGACCTCGCTCTTTCCGTCACCGTCGAGATCGAAGAGGAGAACGGGGCTGTTGTTGTGACTTCCGTAACATTGCGCGTGCCACACGAGCGGGCGCCGCCAGATGCTTTTCCCGTAGCTCGTGAACGCCTCGATCTCCACTGGCACGCCGGGATCTGAAGAGCGTTCGCTGATGCCGTTATCGAGCCGGAAAACTGCATCGGTCACGCCGTCTCCATCGATGTCGCCGAAGGCCGCCGTGAACCCACCCGTGCGCACATTGGGTGTGAAGCGCGCGATCTCTCCGCTGCGTTTTTCCGCCGGCTGAAATCCCACCCATTCGGAAGGCGGACCTTCCTTGCCATCGGCGAGCACGGCGCGAACTCGATAGTACGAGCGAGCTTCGCCGTCCGGCTGATCGGGGCCTTCGCCGCGGGTGTGCTGCGTCGGACGCGGTCCCGGAGGACTGGGATCGACGAAGTTGGTGGAATCGGTGATCGGCGTGGCGGTGATGCGTTCGCCGGCAGCATGGCGGTATTGAGTCCGGTAAACTTGGAAGCCCACGTTCGCCGGTTCATCGGGCAGAAGATTCCAACTGATGAAGATTTTATTGTCGCCCGCGGAAGCCGCGACGAGCCGGCGGGTTTGCCGGCGGAAATGCGTGCTGCCTTCCGGTTCGCGCACGAGGCGGAATCCCAGATCGGGACGGCGCATGCCTTCCAGTTGATAGGCGCTTTTGCCGAGTTCCATGTAGTAGGGAACGCGCGCCCACGATCCGCCCATCGCCCAGCCTTCGCGATCGTCCTGTGAGGTGATGCGAAACACGTAACCGCCGAGCGTCACATCCGGATAATACACGATCATCTGCCAGACGTTGCCGGCGAGATCGTAGAGCCCCCAGGGATTCGGCGCGTAGCTCTTCACCGGTTTCAGGCGCTCCTTCCAAATGCTGATGTCGCGCTCGCCCTTCTCGGAAAAATTCGCGCGCTGTGGCGACGGCTCCTCGTTGCCCCAGACGTACTTCACGTCGGATCGTCCCGCGCGCGCGGCATACTCGAATTCCGAGGACGTCGGCAGCCGGTAAACGCGGTTTTCTTTTTTCGTCCGCCAGTCGGTGTAGGCGCGGACGTCGCTGTAGCGATTCACGAACACCACGGGGTGATTTTGGAGACCGGCGGGAATGCGGCCGTCCGTCCAGTAAGGCGGTGGCGCGTACTTCGCATCATCAATGAAGAGTTTGTACTCGGCATTGGTGACGGGGTGATCGGCCATCTCAAAGTCGTCGAGGCGGATGCCGGGTCGGAGCACGCCACCTTTGACCGGTACGAAACCGGATGAAGAGGTCGCGGCGTGCAGCAGGTGAAACGTCGAGAGAAGGGCAACGCCGAGGAGGAGTTTTGCTTTCATGCGCGGGGGGATGGGGGATTGCCGCGCGAGGGCGAGCCCGAAAGGCGACAAGACCAGCCCTGGCGCGGAGAGGGTTTCTGCGGACGGCTTCGGCACCGCAGGACGAACGTGAGAGAGTTTGGTTTTCCAAGCCGCGAAGCCCAGCGGATTTTTTCAACGCTCACCTTCAGTTCTGACTTGGCGCGCGCCATTGGGAGAGAATCCTTGCGCCATGCGCGATGAACCGCGCAAGCGGCTTAGAACCCCAGCCCCTTCCCACCCCAGCCATGCATCGTATCGCTCTCCTTGTATTCCTCGGCGCTGCGCTCGCCGGCCACGCGGCTCAGCCACCCGCACCGTTGGTGCATGACACGAAGCCGATCGCGCTTTTCAACGGACGAAACTTCGACGGGCTGACCATTTTCACGGAAGCCGCGGGCACCGATCCCGCCACCGTCTGGAAAATCTCCCGCGCGATTCACCGCGAGCTGGGCCTCAATGCATTTCGGTCAGATGAGATCGCGACCAACCATGTTCACGAAAACCCCGCTGTTGCCGGCGCGGACCGGCCAGCGCCATTCGAGGCGCAGCCGGTAGTCGGAATAGGCCAGGGTCGTCCGAACGTAACCGCGACTCACCCCGAGACAACGGAGCATGCCTCCCTCGATTTTCCAGACGGTGGCGGGATCGGTGCCCGCGGCTTCCGTGAAAATGGTCAGCCCGTCGAAGTTTCGTCCGTTGAAAAGCGCGATCGGCTTCGTGTCAT
>JBDSSU010000234.1:0-18511 GCA_039928635.1 Opitutaceae bacterium
TCCGGTTTGAAAAAGCGCGTGAGCATCTGTCCCCAGCTCGCGCCGGGTTCGCGCGGCTGATCGGTCACCGTGGAATCACCGAGCACGAAAACGGTCGGCACTTCGACTCGATCGATCTCGATCGCGCAGACCTTCGGGGAAGTATTATTGAACTCCAGAGTGAGCTTGTCGTCCCAGTGATAGACGAGGCCGTTGGGGCCGTTCTCGCGGTCGTTGAGTTCCACGTGATCGTTGCCGGGCGCGTTGCGCTCGGGCGGTGGGACTTTCGCATTGCGGATGTTCACGATGAACGTGCGTGTTTCGAATTTCCCCGCGGCGGTCTGCACTTTTTCAAGCATCAGGCGGCGTGACTCGGCTTTCACGGTCGTGAGGGACTCACCCGCGGCGTCCCCGAGCGTTACCGTCACGCGATAGTTTCCCTCCGGCACTGACGCTGAAAACAGAAACGGCTTGTCACTCGTGAGGAAATCTCCGCGAAGGGCGTCGTCGCCGCCCCGGTCGGTCGCGACCACCGTGGCTCCGGACTCAAACCCGAATCCACGCTCCGTCGAGTAAAGCATTTTCGGGAGGATTTGCGTATATCCTGTCGCGACCTTCCCGCTCCCAAAGTCGAATTTGCGGTTCACGGCCGGAGTCTCCGCGGAGAACGCCAGCACAGGAAAAAGGAAAGCAAGACCGGCGGCTCGTATGGGGGTGGGGAGCCTTCCGCTGGAAAAGGGAAACATGGGGGTGAAAGCAACGTTAGCTCGCAAGGGCCGGTCGCAAGCGGATCGGAGCATGGACAGTCAATCGCCGCACGTCGCGCATCAGCCACCGTTCGATCGTCAGTGAATGCCGTACTTTTTTGGGCATGGCCCGAAAGAGCCGTGGAAATTTGGAGATCACAGTGACCGCACGGCGAGCCATCCATAAGCGAGCGCGTAGACGGCACATTCCACGTGAAGGACCATGAAGCCGAGCCGCCACCCGGCGCCGGCCAACTGAGGCCAAACGCGCAGCCACGGCAGCACGAACAACCGCCCGCCCCACCACAAGGCAATCCCCGTGCACACGATTCGCGAGGCGGTCGATCCCGCCGCGAGTTCGGGTGCGAAGAGCAGGCTTATCACGCCGAAAAACGCCATGGTGGCTCCGATGAAAAAATTCTGCGCCACGGCAAACCTCCGGTGAATCTCCGGGAGCCGCGCCAGGTTCTCCTCCCAGTTCGGAGGAATCGGCGTGATCAACGCCATCCCAAGCGTCACGAAGTGAAAGACGCCCGCCGCGCGAACACCCCAAATCCACCAGAGGTCGTTCATGGTTGCGCCTTATTAGACGGAGCTAGGCGACGAGGATTGCGGCCGGATGCTTGATGCCGCCGTCGAGAGTCGCCAACCGGGCACCCTGCGCCACCGCCAGCTCACAAAGATACCAATCCGAAACCTCTTTGTGATGGCGAACTGGCTGGCCGCGCAGCACCGCGGCCGGCGGGAGGTTTTCGATAAACCGGTAACGCGAGCGGAGCGCGGCGATGAACTGGGCGAGCGCTTGTTCGGCATCAGCGAAGCTCGCGGCAATGGTTTTGTCGGCCATCGACACCCGCACGAAACTCAATTCCGTGAACGCACACCCCAGCACGATGGGTTTTTCGGTGGCGAACCAGGCATGCGCGCGAGCATGCAGGCGGTGCTGGCTCCAAAGGAGGCCGACGAGCGCATTAACGTCGAAGAGGTAGGATTTGCTCACAACAAATCTGCATGAAGGCGGGCGATTTCTTCGGCGGTGACTTTGCGCGTCGGACGCGTCTTCGGTACCATGCGCGGCAAACCCGAGGTCGGATGCCGCTGCGTTTCATATTCACTGGTCTGGTTGAAGGGACGGAGGAACACCCCTCCATCGCGCACCTCCACCGCCAGCCGCTCACCCGGTGAAAGCCGTAACTGGCGGCGCGCCGATGCGGGGAGGACGATTTGCCCCTTCGTCGAGAGAATGGTGGTCATGTCTTACACTGTCTTACTGGGGATAAAACTGGCAAGGGCCGATCTTCAGGGCTTCGGCACCGTCTCTGGATTCACGGCGATTAGTTCGACCTCGAAGATCAGTCCCGAGCCCGCCGGAATACCTGCACCGCCGCTCATGCCATAGCCCAGCGAAGGCGGGATGAAAAACTCGGCGCGCCCGCCCGGTTTCAGCGCCGCCATGCCTTCCGCCCAGCCGGGAATCAAGCGATTGACGACCAAGTCGACCGGGCCGCCGCGAGCCTGCGAGTCATCGATCACCTTCCCGTCCTTGAGCACGCATTTGAAATGCACGCGAACGCGGTCGGTCTTTACCGGAGCCGCACCTTCGCCGGCAGCAAGCAAGCGAATGCCGAGTCCGCTCGGCTGCCAAGCGATGTCCGTCGCCGCTCCGCGCGGGCCATACAGCCACTCGCGCTGCACGGTCGCCTCATCGCGTTTCGGCTCCGGAGGGATCGACGCGTTTTTCGGACCGCAGCCCGCGACGAGTAACGCCATACCCACCATGAGCAGCCGAAACGCACGATCCATGTGCGCAGACTGAAATTCCCTTGAAGAGAAACCAGCCTGAATTTTTCCGGGCCGTGTTGCACCTTACCGAAGGCCACGCTTTCCCGAGTTCTCTTCAACAGACTGGGCTTTTTCATTCCCTTTCATTCGTCTCTTCCCACTGTTGGCCATCGTTTGTGAGCACCACTGTTATTGAGCTCCCTTCACCTCGCGAATCCGGGGTCGTTTACACCAAACCTTGGATGGTCGAGCTCATCTTGGACTTGGCTGGCTATTTGCCGGAACGCCCGCTGGCCCGACTCGTCGCGATGGAGCCTTCCGCGGGCGACGGCGCTTTTTTGCGCGGGATGGTTCGCCGCTTGGTGGATTCCTGCCGCCGACACTCCACATCCCTTGCTGACGCCGCAGAGGCCATTCGTGCTTTTGAAATCGATTCCGAAGCAGCCGAGCGCGCGGTCGCGGTGGTTTATGCCACCTTGCTCGAACTGAGTGTCGATTCCACCACCGCTTCCGATCTTGCCCGAAGCTGGATCAAGCCCACGGACTTTCTCGAAGCTTCCCTTGGCTTCCCACTCGCTGATTTTGTCATCGGCAATCCACCCTACATCAGACTGGAAGAAATTCCGGCGAACAAAGCCGCCTTCTACCGCAGCGGTTTCAGTGCGATGCGTGGTCGCGCCGATATCTACGTGGCATTTTATCAAGCCGCTCTGCTGCAACTTAAGCCCGGCGGGGTGTGCGCGTATATTTGTGCCGATCGCTGGATGCTTAATGACTATGGCAGCGCGCTCCGTGAATTCATCACCACCGAGGGCTATGCGGTGCGCTACGTGATCGAAGCCCACGACGTCGCCGCCTTTGAAACGGAAGTCTCTGCCTATCCCGCAATCACCGTCATCGCCCAAGAAAAACAAGGTTCCGTTGTCGTCGCGAAAGCTCTCCCCGGTATCGAAACAGCCAGCCGTATCACCCTGATCGACCACCTCGCCCACGCACGATCCAGCTCCGTTCTTCGAGCAGCCCGTTTCCCCGAGTGGTTCCACGGGAGCGAACCCTGGCCCTGTTCTTCTCCCGAGGCATTGCGACTTCTCAAACACCTTGAATCCACTTGTCTGCCCCTGGAAAGCAAAGTCACCGGCACCCAGATCGGCATCGGCGTCGCCACCGGAGCGGACCGGGTGTTCATCACAAACGGGAAGCCCGACATCGAGTGTGACCGCATGCTGCCTCTCGCCATGGCGTCCGATCTCAAAGCCGGTCACGTCGAGTGGTCCGGCCACTATCTGGTGAACCCGTGGAATGCAGGAGGCTTGGTCAGCCTCGATGCTTATCCTCGTTTCGAAGCCTACCTGCGACCACACCACGCCTTGCTCACCAGCCGGCACACGGCAAAGGAGCGACCGCTCCAGTGGCACAAAACCATCGACCGAGTGAACCTGCATCTCCTGGCCAAAGAAAAACTCTACATCGCCGACATCAAGGAGCGCCTGCTCCCTGCTCTCGATCTCGGGCAAACCTATCCTCAGCACAATCTCTACTGGATCACCTCGGAAATGTGGGACCTTCGCGTGCTGGGAGCTCTGCTGATGTCGGCCGTGGGCGAATTTTTCATTCACTGCTATGGCGTTCGTATGCGCGGGGGATTTTTGCGTTTCCAGGCGCAATACCTTCGTCGCATTTGCGTGCCCGCTCCCGAAACTATTTCCCCCGAGCTCGCCCAAACGCTGCGCCGCGCCTTCGACACCCAAGACGTGGCCCTCGCCACCCGGGCGGCTTTGCAGGCCTACCAGATCGATTCCCTGCCGCTATGAGCACGCACGGGGAAACCGAACTCTTTCAACGGGCCGTCAAACATTGGTGGTCCTCGAAAAAGACTGCCAAATCCAAGAAGGCCCAAGGCGGCACCCGCGACGTCAACCTTCACGGCAAAACGATGGATGGGTTTGCCGCAGCGCTCCGGGATTTTTTGGTCGGGCTCGGCGTCAAGCCCCAGCACATCTTCTCCGGTGGGCACCTCACCAAAACTCCGTCCCTCCTTCCCTCCTATTTTCGCCCCTCGAAAAATTGGGATCTGATCGTCCTTGCGAACAGTCGCTTTCACCCGGCGAAAGGCGATGCGGCCGGACCAATCCTCTACGCCGCCGTGGAGTTCAAGTCGCAGGATAAAAGCATCGGCAACAATCAGAACAACCGACTCGAAGAGAGTATCGGCAACGCTCACGACTTCTGGACCACCTACGCACAGGATGGCTTCGAACGCCAGCAGCCGCGCCCATGGCTCGGTTATCTTTTCGTCGGCAAATACGAGCCAGCCTCGGATGGAAAATCCGTCCGCATCACCCAGCCGCATTTTCTCGCGATGCCGCCGTTTCGAAAAATCGGCAGCGATAGTGCGGAAGTTTTCGCCGGCCCTTCCTATGCTGAGCGCTACAAAATCTTCCTGAAACAAAGCATAGGCTCACGGCTTTATGACGCGGGTGCATTCATCGTCACCGACGAGTCTCTTGCCGCGAAAAAACCAAACCACCGCATTCCCTTGCCCGAGTTTGGACCCGCGAATTTTCTTCGCGGACTGAAAGCGCAAATCCTCGCTCACTATCCGGGAGCGAAAGTACGGGAAGGCACACTCGCCGCGATGATTTAGCCGCGGCGCAAACTCGCCGACCGGTCGTGCCCATCAGGTAGCGATCGCACGCCCTCGCGGTACCGCGCTCACGTTGCCCGGCTCACGTTCCGCAGCACTTCTTGTATTTCTTCCCATTGCCACAGGGACAGGGCTCGTTGCGGCCGATTTTGGGCGGGACGCGGACCGGTGTGCGCCCGCCTGCATCGGATGCGGGCGCAGCTGGCATGGCCCGGTCAGGCCGGAGGGGCCGGGGCGCGCGCCGCGAGGTACGCTCGAAACAACCCCACCAACGAATGGCGTCCGCGATGTCGACGATGGGCGATTTCAGTAAAACTGGGTGCGGGTGATCGAACTCGTGCACCACCTCCTTGCGACTTCCAACCATCCCGGTGTCAACCCAGCCGCGATCTATCAGGACAAGGAGCTCGTCGCGCATTTCGTGGAGTTGCAGATCAAGCGCGCCGCTGACGACCCCGGCCAATACTATCCCGGTTTCGCCGCGGTCCACGGGCGCCCCGCATGACGCGACGATTTCGCGATAGTGCGTGACCAGGGTTTCACGCGGCAGTTCGCCCCACACCGTCAGCAACGAAAGCGCGCTCACCGCCGCACCCCGCGCCCATTCGTTGACGCCGGGGTCGAGCGCGAGCGCGACCATGCCGCCAGGATCGCCGCCACACGTCTGTGCGAGCATGCGATCGAGGTCCTCCGTGACGATGTCACCGGAAAGATCGAGAGCTTGTTCCCCGGGGAGCCGCAGGAAACCGAGCAACAACGGGTGCGCGAGCTTTTCGCGCCACGCGGCGAGAAAATACATCGCATAGAACGGGAGCTGAAGGTCGCGATCGTTTTCCAGGATTTCCGGATGCGCGACCGTCTCGGCCAGACTCGCAAGCAGGTGCTGGGTTAATTCGGCCCGCTGCGCATCCGCGGCCGCGAGTGCTTCGCGCGGAATGCGACTTTGCATGCGGGCAAGCTGGCCGAGAATATCGTCGGGCGACACGGCGGAAAATCTAGGTTTTCACGCGGGCAAGAGCCCGGTTGGTGGCGGCAAGATCGAACGTTTCGAGATCATGGTCGCCAAGCCAGTCTTTCATCCCGGCGTGCTCGCGATGTTTAGCGTCGCTCATGATCTTGCGCAACTGGTCGTAACCCGGCGGACCGCCGCAATCCTCCGGCGGACCCGCGTGTGCGCCGTCAAGGCACAAGACGCGGGACAGACGCGTGGTCTGCGGATGCACGGCCACCAGCTCGATTTCGTGCAGCCAGCCATCGCCGAAATCGTATTCGTAGCCGATCCGGTCGGCCGGCTTCGCGAGGAAATTATTTAATGCCCGTTTGGTCTCGTCCTGCTTCGGCGTATTTTCGCTCAAAATGTCGCCCAACCCGTCCGTTGCGGGTCTGCCAACGTAGGCCTGGACGACCCCCTCGTCGTCGAAGAGATGAAACTGGTGCAGGTGGGAGTTCGTCCATCCGAATGCCGCCTGCAACATGCCGTGCATGCGATCCATGCGGATGTCGTGCGGCACCCGGAGCAGGCGCCAGATTTCCGGCTCCACTTCGAGCAATGTGATGCGGAGTTCAAAAGCAACCGGGCGGGAGGCGGCAGGAGGCACCGTTCGAAAAAGGCCGGCCGTCGCCGGCGGGTCCACCCGAATATCGCCGCCGAACGAAAAACTGCGCTGGAAATACGCCATCTTTTGGACAGGTTCCTCGACGCCGGGGCGCGGAGCACCGGTCCAAGTTTTCGGATTCAGGATCTTTGTCCGAAGGCGTCAGGACTTGTCCCCGAGACAGCAATCCCGCTTGCGGGAGCGCCCATCCTGATTTGTGCCCGCGCCCCGGCACCTGTTTGCCCCCGCGGCCCTCCGCCCTTACGGCAGGTCGGTCGAGCCCATCAGGTAGCGGTCGCATTCGCGTGCTGCGCCACGGCCTTCGTTGATCGCCCAGACGACCAGGCTCTGACCACGACGGCAGTCACCGGCGGCGAAGATGCCTTTGATGCTCGTCGTGTATTTCTCGTGCTCGGCTTTGATGTTCGAGCGCTGATCGGCTTCGAGCTTCAGGTCTTTGAGAATCGTCTGCTCCGGCCCGAGGAAGCCCATCGCAAGCAGGACGAGCTGCGCCGGGCGAGTCTTCTCCGTGCCGGGAATTTCCTTCGGCACGAACTGACCCTTTTCGTTTTTCTCCCACTTGATTTCCACGGTCACAAGTTCCTTCACGGCGCCGTTTTCGTCGCCGATGAACTTCTTCACCGTCGTCACGTAAATGCGCGGGTCGGCTCCGAACTTTGCCGCGGCCTCTTCCTGGCCGTAATCCATCTTGTAGGTCTTCGGCCACTCCGGCCACGGATTGTCCGCGGCGCGATCAAGCGGCGGCTTCGGGAGAATTTCAATTTGCAGCAGGCTCTTGCAGCCATGGCGCATCGAGGTGCCGACGCAGTCAGTGCCCGTGTCGCCGCCGCCGATCACGACCACGTCTTTGCCCTTGGCCATGATCTTCGCGTGATCCGCGCCGCCATTGAGCAACGCCTTCGTGTTCTCCGTGAGAAAATCCATCGCGAAGTGCACGCCCTTCAGACTGCGGCCCTCGATGGGGAGATCGCGTGGCTGCGTGGCGCCGGTGCAGATCACCGTCGCGTCGTACTCCTTCAGGAAAATCTGTGACTCTACATTGTCGCCGACGTGCGCGTTGCAGATGAATCGAATCCCCGACTGCTCCATCAACGTGATGCGGCGAAGGACAATCTCCTTCTTATCCAGCTTCATGTTCGGAATGCCGTACATCAGCAGGCCGCCCGGACGATCCGCGCGTTCGAAGACGGTGACGGTGTGACCCGCCTTGTTGAGTTGCTCGGCCGCGGAAAGCCCCGCGGGACCAGAACCGATCACGGCGACCTTCTTTCCGGTGCGAACCTTCGGCGTCTCGGGATTGACCCAGCCTTCCGCCCAACCGCGATCCGTGATGGCGGCCTCGATGTTCTTGATGGTGACCGCCGGAGAATTGATCCCGAGGACGCACGAGCCTTCGCAGGGAGCCGGGCACACGCGACCGGTGAACTCCGGGAAGTTATTTGTCTTGTGCAGACGATCGAGCGCTTCTTTCCACAGGCCGCGAAACACGAGGTCGTTCCACTCGGGGATCAGATTGTGGATCGGGCAACCGCTGGCCATGCCGCTCACCAATTTGCCCGTGTGGCAGAAAGGAACCCCGCAATCCATGCAACGCGCACCTTGCTGGCGGAGTTTCTTCTCCTCCATGTGGTGATGGAATTCCTTCCAATCGCGCACGCGCTCGGCGGGCGAGCGGTCGACGGGAAGTTCGCGCGTGTACTCGAAGAAGCCAGTTGGTTTGCCCATGGTTCGGAAGGTAAAGCTAGGATTTTTTAACCACTGATGAACACTGATAGACACTGATTCTGAATTGCCCGGAGAATTCCGGTGAACCGCGGCATTTCATCAGTGATCATCAGTGTAGATCAGTGGTTCAACAGCCAGTGATCGTTAGTTGCCGCCGACCCGCGAGGTGTCGCGGGCGTTTTTCTCGAAGGCCGCCATGATGGCTTCGTCGCCGGTGAGGCCCTGCGCCTCCGCGTTGGCGATTTCGGCGAGCATGCGCTTGTAGTCCTTCGGGAGGATTTTCACGAACTTCGGCAGCATCGTTTCCCAAGCGGCGAGCACTTGCTGGCCGCGCGCGCTCTTGGTGTAGGCGACGTGGTTCTCGATCAACTCGCGCACCTCGTCGGCTTCCTTCTTCGTTTCGATTTTCTCGATGCCGACCATCGCGGGGTTCACGTCCTTTTGGAACGCGCCTTTTTCGTCGAGCACGTAGGCGATGCCGCCCGACATGCCCGCTGCGAAGTTGCGGCCCGTTCCGCCGAGAATCACAACGCGTCCGCCGGTCATGTATTCGAGCGCGTGGTCACCCACACCTTCGACGACCGCGTTCACGCCGGAGTTACGCACCCCGAAGCGCTCGCCCGCCATGCCGCAGAGATAAACCTCGCCGGCGGTCGCGCCGTAGAACGCGACGTTGCCAACGATGATGTTCTCCGAAGGCACGAACGGCGAATTCGCCGGAGGGTAGATCGCAATCTTGCCGCCGGAAAGTCCCTTGCCGACATAGTCGTTCGCATCGCCCTCGATGGAGAAGGTCATGCCCTTCGGCATGAACGCACCGAAGCTCTGGCCCGCGGAGCCCTTGAAGTGAATGCGAATGGTGTCGTCCGGCAGACCGGCCGCGCCCCACTTCTTCGTCACCTCGCTGCCGGTGATGGTGCCGACCACGCGGTTCACGTTACGAACGGGAAGCTCCGCAATGACTTTCTCGCGGCGCTCGATGGCCGGCTGGCAAAGTTCGAGGAGCGTCGTCAGGTCGAGAGACTTGTCCAAGCCGTGATCCTGCTTCACCGAGCAGAAGCGTCCTACTTCCGGCCCGACTTCGGGCTGGTAAAGGATGTTGCTGAAATCGAGACCCTTGGTCTTCCAGTGGTCGACGGCCTTGCGCGGCTCGAGGCGATCGACGTGGCCGATCATCTCCTCGATCGTGCGGAAGCCGAGTTGCGCCATGAGCTCGCGAACTTCCTCCGCGATGTAGCGCATGAAGTTCACGACGTGCTCCGGCTTGCCCGCGAACTTATCCCGCAGTTTCGGATCCTGCGTGGCGACGCCCACGGGGCAGGTATTGAGATGACAGACACGCATCATGATGCAGCCCGTCGCCACGAGCGGCGCAGTCGCGAAACCGAATTCCTCGGCGCCAAGCAGCGCAGCGATCACAACATCGCGCCCCGTCTTGAGCTGTCCGTCGGTTTCGACGGCGATGCGTGAGCGGAGATTATTCAGGACGAGCGTCTGGTGGGTTTCGGCGAGACCGAGTTCCCACGGCAGGCCGGCGTGCATCACGGAGGTTTGCGGCGAGGAGCCGGTGCCGCCGTCGTGCCCTGAGATGAGAACCACGTCCGCGTGCGCCTTCGCGACACCCGCCGCGATCGTGCCGACGCCCACTTCGGCGACGAGCTTCACGCTGATCCGCGCATGGCGATTCGCGTTCTTCAAGTCATGGATGAGCTCGGCGAGATCTTCGATCGAGTAGATGTCGTGATGTGGAGGAGGGGAGATGAGTCCGACGCCCGGAGTCGTTTTGCGGGTGCGCGCGATCCAGGGGTAAACCTTGGTGCCGGGCAGCTGGCCGCCTTCGCCGGGCTTCGCGCCCTGGGCCATCTTGATCTGGATTTCCTTCGCGCTGACGAGGTATTCGCTCGTGACACCGAAGCGGCCGGCCGCGACCTGTTTGATCGCGGAGTTCTTCGAGTCGCCGTTCGCCATCGGCAGGAAGCGATCGGAGTCTTCGCCGCCCTCGCCGGTGTTCGACTTGCCGCCGATGCGGTTCATCGCGATCGCGAGCGTCTCGTGAGCTTCCTTGCTGATCGAGCCGTACGAAATCGCGCCGGTCTTGAAGCGCTTGAAGATCGCCTCCACGGGTTCCACCTCGGAAAGCGGGATCGCATCGGACGCCTTGAAATCGAGCAGGCCACGGAGCGTGCACAGGTTCTTCGAGGTATCGTTGACGATCTTCGAATAGTCCTTGAACGCGGCGTAGCTGCTTGTGCGCACGGCGCGTTGCAGGCGGTGGATCGACTCGGGATTAAAGAGGTGGAACTCGCCGTCGTCGCGCCACTGGTACTGGCCGCCCACCGGGAGAACTTGCCCGTTCACTTCGCGATCGGGATAGGCCGCGCGATGACGTGCCAGCACTTCCTGGGCGATGACATCGAGGCCGATGCCGCCGACGCGTGACGGCGTCCACGTGAAGTAGTGATCAATGACGTCCTGCCGCAGGCCAACCGCTTCGAAGACTTGCGCGCCGCGATAGCTCTGGATCGCGGAGATGCCCATCTTCGACATGACCTTGATGACGCCCTTGGAGGCGGCCTTCACCATGTTCTTGCACGCGGTCTTGTGGTCGATGTTCGGCAACATCCCGTCCTGGATCATCCCGTCGATCGTCTCGAAAGCGACGTAGGGGTTGATCGCGCTGCAACCATAGCCGATGAGCAGTGCGAAGTGGTGAACCTCACGCGCCTCGCCCGTTTCGAGCACCAGGCTGATGCGGGTGCGCAGCCCTTCCCGGATGAGATAGTGATGCAGGCCTGACACCGCGAGCAGCGCCGGAATCGGAGCGAACTCCTTGGTGACGCCACGATCGCTCAGGATGAGGACCGTGATTTCCTCCTCCTCGATCATGCGACGCGCGAGCAGGCAGAGTTCTTCCATCGCCTTCGCGAGGCCTCGCTCGCCGCGCGTGATGCGGAACAGAATGGGCAACACGCCGACCCTGAAGCCGGGTTGGTCGAGTCGGCGAATCTTCGCGAACTCCTCGTTGGTGAGCACCGGCCACTTCAACTCAATGCGGCGGCACGCGAGCGGTTCCGGGTTGAGCAGATTGCCCTCTGAGCCCAGACGCGTTTCGGAAGACGTGATCAACTCTTCGCGGATCGAATCGATCGGCGGATTCGTGACCTGGGCGAAGAGCTGCTTGAAATAGTCGTAGAGCAGCCGCGACTTGTTCGAGAGCACCGCGAGCGGCGTGTCGTTGCCCATTGAGCCAATCGCTTCCACACCATCGCGCGCCATCGGAGCGAGGATGAGCCGTTGGTCTTCGAAGGTGTAGCCGAAGGCGATCTGCCGGTGCAGCAACGTGTCGTGATCCGGAGCGGGAACCTTGGGAGCGTCGGGCAACTCCTCGAGATGCTCCATGTGTTCGTCGAGCCACTGGCGATAGGGCCGCTCGCTCACGAGCTTCTGCTTGATCTCTTCGTCGGGGATGATGCGGCCTTCCTCCGTGTCGACGAGGAACATGCGACCGGGCTGAATGCGCCCCTTCTGCAGCACCTTCTCGGGTGGGATGTCGAGCACGCCGGCTTCCGACGCCATGATCACGAGATCATCCGTCGTCACGTAGTAACGCGAGGGACGCAGACCATTGCGGTCGAGGAGGGCGCCGATCTGCTTGCCATCGGTGAACGCGAGGGCGGCCGGGCCATCCCACGGCTCCATGAGGCAGGAGTGGTATTGGTAAAATGCCTTCCGGTCGTCGGCCATCGTCTCGTGATGCGACCACGGTTCCGGAATCATCATCATCATCGCGTGCGCGATGGGGCGGCCGGCGAGGACGAGGAGCTCGAGCGTGTTGTCGAACATCGCCGAGTCGGAGCCATTCGGGTTAATGATCGGGAGGATCTTCGGCATGTCCTCGCCGAAAAGTTCGGACGAGAACAGCGCCTGGCGGGCGTGCATCCAGTTGATGTTGCCGCGGAGCGTGTTGATTTCGCCGTTGTGCGCGACGTAGCGGTACGGATGCGCGCGATCCCAGCTCGGAAAGGTGTTCGTGCTGAAACGCGAGTGCACGAGCGCGAGCGCCGTCTCCATCGCGGGGTTCTGCAGGTCGGTGAAATACTCCTGGAGCTGCGTCGTCAGCAGCATGCCCTTATAGACGATCGTCTTGAACGAGAGGCTTGCCACGTACCACGACTCGGCACCAGCAACCGTTGAAGCGCGGATCTCGGTGTAGGCGCGCTTGCGGATGATGTAGAGCTTCCGCTCGAACGCCATGTCGTCGGCCAGCGACGGATCACGCCCGATGAAAATCTGCCGCATGAACGGCTCGGAGGACTTCGCGGTTTCACCGAGCGAAGCGTTGTTCGTCGGCACCGTGCGCCAGCCGAGCAGGGTCTGACCTTCTGACTGCACAATCTGGCCGAAGATTTCCTCGAGCTTGCGGCGGACGCTCGGGTTGCGCGGCAGGAACACGATGCCGCTGCCATACTGGCCTTCCGCGGGAAGGGTGAAGCGCGTCTTCTTGCACGCTTCGACAAGAAACTTGTGGGGCATCTGCAGCAGCACGCCGGCGCCGTCGCCGGTATTGACCTCCGCCCCGCTGGCACCGCGGTGGTCGAGATTCGTCAACACCTGCAAGCCCTGTTGGAGGATCTGGTGCGACTTGCGGCCCTTCATATCCACCACGAAGCCCACGCCGCAGGCATCGTGCTCAAACCACGGGTCGTAGAGGCCCTGCTTGGCGGGACGAGCGGACTGCTGGGGAGTGGACGCGTCACGGAGTTCGCTGCAGGGATTCATGTCCGAATTCGGCGTGGTGTTCACAGGAGGGTCAAATTCTAAAACCAGTTGGGTCGAAGAGAGGAAGGGAAGGAGGACTAAGCGCGAAGACGTGAAGGCCTAAGGGCGGAGAGAAGAAGTGAGAGGGAGAATGTTTCCTGGCGTCTGATTTTTGCGGCTTCGCGGCTTTGCACTCACGGAATTGAGCGGAGATTAAAGCTCGTTTCGGGCCGTTGCGTTGGCGGATTTTTATCTGGGGACAAAAAAAGGGCCGGTCTCTGGTGAGAGCGGCCCGGGGTGTCGGTGGGGGAAGGCTCTCAGCGCGGTCAGAAGAAGCGGACCGTTTTGGTCGCCATTTTCGCGTGCTCTTCATCAGAGCATCCCGCGTTGGTGGCCGCCCCAGCCGCGGCTTCGGTGGGTTTCACCAGATCATTGCTGAGGAGATAATTTTCCACTTCCTCACCCGAGATGTCGGCGAGCATGACGCCGTCGATTTCAACGCAGGGCGAGAGGGGTTGACCGGATTTCTGGACCATCTCCGCGTAGTTGGTGCGGTTGTTGATGATGTCGATATCTTCGAAAGCCAGATTGTGCTTCCGCATGATGGCGCGGACGCCGTTGGACCAGCCGCAGGACGGCTTCAGATAGGCTTTGATCTTCATTCGTGGAACGTGTGCGGCTGCAAAAGCAGCGCAAGGTATAGGAAGGGTTTTTCCCCAATCAAGCCCCGTCTTCGGAGAATTCGTGGAAAACAGGGAAGAGCGGGTTCGCTGCGCGATCGGCAAATTGAATCACGGGAAACACTGCCCATCGGCTTTTCGCTCGGCCCTCTCTGCAAGACGCTTCGGGGCGCGTCCTTCGAACGGTGGGTCGTGCCGAAGGAGAAAAGCCCCGCGGACTATTCACGCTTTCGTCACGCGCGCGCGACGGGAGCGACACAGAGGCTTGAGAGAGTGGGGTTTTCCTTTCCATGACCATCTCACCAAATTTCAGCTCGTCACACTGGGCGGGTTTTTCTCTCCAGCGCGCCGCCTCTTTGCTCGGCGCGATGATTTTCGCCAGCGTTGGCTATACTGCGGAAAATCCCGCCGGTAGTCTTTCCGGTCGCGTTTCGGACGCGGTCACCGGCAAATCCCTGCAAGGCGCAATCGTCCGCGTGCTCGGTACCAGCGCCGCGACCCATACCGACGTGGAGGGACGCTATACCCTGTCCGGAATTCCTTCCGGCGAGCACCGCCTGGAAATCGATTACGTCGGCCTCGATTCCCAAATCAACGCGGTGGTCGTGCCCACCGGTGCCACGACGACCGCCAACGCCGCGCTCGGCAGCGCGGTGCTTCAATTGGAGAGCGTGACCGTTTCCGAATCCGCTCGCGGCGCGGCGCTCGCCGTTAACCAGCAGAAAACCGCCGCCGGGATCATGAACATCGTTTCCGAGGAATCCTTCGGCAGCATGATCAATGGCAACATTGGCTACGCGCTCCAGCGCCTTCCGGGGTTGACCGTGAACGAAGATGAAGACGGCACGCCCAGCGGCGTAAACATCCGCGGCCTCGAATCGAAATACAATTCGTTCCAACTCGACGGCAACCGGCTGCCGACTTCCGGCAACTCGCGCGCGTTCTCCACCAATCAGCTCACCGCCGACGGCATCAGCAACATCGAGGTCATCAAGGCGCCCACGCCGGATCGGGACGGCGACGCGATTGGCGGCATCATTAACATCACCAGTCGATCCGCCTTCCAGCGCGAGGGGCGGGCGATCGAATTTACCGGCAGCGGATTGTACTACGACAAAAACGAAAAATGGGGCTACAACGCCGCCATCAATTACCTCGACACCTTCCGGGTCGGCGGCGGCGAGAAAAACCTGGGGGTTAGCTTCAGCGCGACCAGCTATCGGAGCGCGCGCGACTACGACAATCTCGACAAGGATTACATTCTCCTCACGCCCGCCAATAATCCGGGGCTGGGGCTGACGCAGCCGACTTATTTCCACACCAACGGCGCCCCGCAGACCAATTTCCGCGACACGAAATCCCGCGGGTTCAGCGGTTCGCTGGATTTCCGCGCGAACCCCCGCGCGACGTTTTACCTGCGGCCGTTCTACTCCCACGCGCAGGTCGAAGCCGAGAAGGCGCGCAACCGCATTTATGTGAACACGGATGTGACGAGGATCGCTGAAGCGACCTACAACACCGGCCGCAGCACGCCTTCCACGCTCACGGAATACCGCTATCAAAACGATTTCAGCTTCACGGAGAATGACGCCTATGGGCTTTCCTTCGGCGGCCGGCACGAACTCGACACCATCGTGTTCAACTACGACGCGTTCTACTCGAAGAATGAATCCAACAAAGATCGCAGTCTCGCCTATGTCATCCGGAACCAGGGCTTTTCCGTCGCCTACGACCAGTCGAATCGCGCCGAACCCGTCTACACGATTCTCAACGGCAAAAGCCCGTACGACCTCAGCACGATCAATCGCGGCGATCTCACGATCAATCCACGCGATGCGGGGGAAACAGCGAAGAGCGTGAAAGCGGACTGGGAGAAGAAATTCTCCGGCAGCGAAATCAGCGGCTCGCTCAAATTCGGCGCCAAGTATCGCAGCACGCACAAAGACCAGGACCAATCCTCCCGGGTTTATCGCACCGGCACGGTCGCCAGCGGCTTCCCGTATGCCGACCTGTTGCAGCGCATCGACCACACCACGCAGGGGATTCCCCTGTCGCTTTATCCCGACCTCAACAAGACCGAGGCGCTCCTGCGCAGCTCGCCGGGATTGTTCGCGCTCCAATCCGGCGACGCTCTGCTCAACGACGTCATCAACGATTACGACGTCGAAGAGGACACCAGCGCCGCTTACGTGATGGGCACGGCCAAGTGGCGCCGCTCTTCCCTCATCACGGGCCTGCGCGTCGAGCGGAACGCCTTTCGCTCAGAGACGTATCGCTTCAGTGCCAGCACACCCAATACACCAGGTCGGATTCAGGCGAAGCGCGATTACACGGTCTGGCTTCCCGGAGTTCACCTCCGGCATGAACTCCGCCGGAACCTCATCCTCCGGGAAAGTTACAACCGCAGCTACAGCCGCCCGGATGTCGACCGGTTGGTTGCGGGCCTGAACGTCGATGCGAACACGGGCAATATCTCCGGCGGCAATCCCAACCTCAAGGAGAGCATCTCCGACAACTACGACGTCCAGCTCGAGTACTACACGAAGCGGAGCGGGCTCTATTCGGTCGGATTTTTCTACAAGAACATCAAAGGCTTTTACTATGATTCGTCGTACCGCTTCAGCACCGTCGACGCGAACGGCTATCCGATCGCCGATCCGAATGGTGCGCTCACTTTCCGCACGCCGCAAAACGCCCTCGGAGCGAAAAATTACGGCGTCGAGCTGATCGCGCGGCAGCAGCTGTTCTTCCTGCCCAAACCGTTCAGCGGCTTCGGCGTTTCACTCTCGGCGACGTTCACGGAGAGTGACGGCAAATACCCGGGCCGCCTCAGCGAAAAGCTCCCGACCTACGGCTTCAGCGATAAAATTTACTACGCCGCGCTGGAGTACGCCGCCGGCAAATTCCGGGCGCAGCTCAGCTATCGTCTGCGCTCCGACTATCTCGAAGGCCTCGATGTCGATAACACCTTCGATGACTGGTTCGGCGAGTACGAATCCGTCGACTGGGAGTCGAGCTACCAGGTTACGAAGCAGATGAAGGTTTTCCTGAATGTGAACAACCTGTCGGACGAGCCGCAGATTTCCTACCAGGGTTTTCGCCACACGGATAACCCCGAGGATATCTCATCGTACGGCCTGCGCGCGACGTTCGGCGCCACCTACAAATTCTGAACGCGCAGCCGTTCCTCGGAACAGCTCCGCCGCATCATGCGCTTCAGCCACGGGCTGCTTTTGACCGGGATGACGCTGCTCAGCGCCCGCTCGCTGACCGGTCATCCCGACGATGCCGATCATCGCGCGGCTCTCGACGCGCTCATCGCCAGCGTCCCCGACAGCGCCGACCTTTACCTGCGTCGGGCGGCGCACAGCGCCGACCACCGCCAGTGGGCGGAGGCCGAATCGGACCTGAGGCGCGCGGCACAGCTCGAACCGAATTCGGCGAAGGTCAGGGTGGTGTCGGGGCGAATTTATCTGGCCGCGGGCAAGCTCCGCGAAGCGCGCAACCAACTCGATTCCGCCCTTGCAACCGTCCCAGCGCAGCCCGAAGCGCTTGTCCTCCGCGCCCGCGTGCATTCGCAGCTGGGCGAGATCAACGCGGCGCACACCGACTATAATTCGGTGATCGCCCTGCTCGAGGAGCCGAGTCCGAGCCTGTACTTGGAACGGGCCGCCCTGCCGATCGCGTCCCTCGCCGCATTGCGCGGCCTCGACGACGGCATCGCCCGGCTCGGGCCAACCCCGGCGCTCGTCGAGCGAGCGATTGCGCTGGAACTTCGCCTCGGGCGGATCGACGCCGCGTTGGCCCGTCTCGATCTCCTCGCCGCCCATGCGGAGCGAAAAGAAGTTTTCCTCAAAAGAAGAGGCGATCTTTTCGCCCTCGCCGGCCGCGCCACGGAAGCCCGCGGGGCTTATCTGCAGGCGCTCGCCAGCCTCGAAGCCCTCCCCAACTGGCTGCGCGATTCCGCGGAATCCACACGGCTGCTGCTCGAACTGAAACGCCTCGCGCATTCCACCACCTGAAATTTCTCATGAAGCTTATCTCTCTTTTCACCGGCGCCGTTTTGGCGCTGAACCTTTCAAACCTAGTCGCCGCCCCGACGATTTTGCGCGGGCCGTATCTGCAAACGGCGACGCCCACCAGCATCGTGGTCCGCTGGCGCACCGACGTCACCGAAGAGTCCCAGGTTAATTACGGTACCGACCGCGCCCAACTCACGTTGTCGGCGAAAGCGCAGGGAGTGTCGACGGAGCACGTCGTTCAGCTCAGCGGATTGCAGCCCGGCACGCGTTACTTCTATCGCGTCAGCGGTGGTGCCGAAAAAATCGACGGTGGGGAAGACGCCCCGGCTACCGGACCGATCAGCGCGTTCACCACCCCTCCGGTCGCCGGCCCGGCCAAACCCACGCGCGTCTGGGTCCTCGGTGATCCGGGCACCAAATCCTCCACGCAGGCGGCCGTGCGCGATGGCTATCTCCGGTTCACCGGCGCACGCGCCACCGATCTCTGGCTGATCCTTGGCGACAACGCGTACCCGGACGGCACGGACGCGGATTACCAGAAAGCGGTTTTTGAAATGTA
>JBDSSU010000235.1:0-6296 GCA_039928635.1 Opitutaceae bacterium
TGATCCCGAGGATGTCGGCCGCATCCTCGATCGACAATCCCACGAAGTAACGCAGTTTCACCAGCTCGGCTTTCCGGGTATCTTCGGCCCCGAGACGATCGAGTGCTTCATGCACCTGGAGTAGGTCGTCGTCAGGCACGGGCGAGGCCATCTCCACTCCCGGGCCGTCGATATCGATATGCTCCGCGGCTGCCCCTCTTCGCGCGGCATGCCTGCGACGTGCATTGGTTATCAGCACCCGCCGCATGGCTTCGGCGGCGGCGGCGAAGAAGTGCTGCCGGTTCTGCCACGCCGGCTGAGAATCACCGCCCAACCGGAGCCACGCCTCGTGCACGAGGGCTGTTGGCTGCAGTGTATGGCCGGGACGTTCGCGCCTCATCTTCGCTGCCGCGAGCATGCGCAATTCATCGTAGACGATTGCGAGCAATCGCTCGGCGGCGCGGACATCGCCAGCGCTCATCGATTGAAGGACTGGCGTGATATCACTCATTGCATGTCGAATACGGTTCGACGATTAGCCTTTGCGCGATAGTCGTCGAGCCGTTCATCAGAAATCTGTCGAGGTCCCCATGCCGACCCAGAACGAAGGTGAAGAAGCAAACAACGCACGTGTCTCTCACAGCGACCCGCTGTCTTATCTACAAGGGTGTGTCTGCGGATAAATCGGTAGGCCCGGATTAGTCGCCGCTGGAGCATTTTACCAACCGGTGAAAATCTGATGAACCACTCCGGATAATCGCCTACGCCCATCACATCGAATTTGCTGACGTCCCTTCTCTCCGCGATCAGCGGGGCCTCCCCAAACGCGGAGGCGATCAGCCGTAGCTTCACTCCCAAAGATTTCACCCGTTGGTGAAATCCCCCTGTGGTTACTCTTCTCCGATCGATCGATTCCGCAGCTACGAAATTTCCCTGATAGCCTTGGTCTTCGAGGCCCTCTGATCCCGTTGGCCTTTTTCGGAGAAAACCAAGGCATCCGGCAAGTGTTCGTCTTTCCTGTTTTGTATTGCGCTGTGCTCTCTGTGTCTGAGCTCTGTGGTCTCCGTGGCTAGGTCTAACCCGGTTCGGCTCCCACATTTTTCGCTTGCCCACCCTACCCACCTTTTTTTTAGGACGGATCATACCTTTCCGGCCAAAATCCCAACCGACCGCGAAACGCTTCCCCATCTTCCTCGTCCTTCAGCGTCCCCACCCATGATCGAAGTCAAAGGCCTAGTTAAAACCTACGGCGCCAAACGCGCAGTCGACGGCGTTTCCTTCAGCGTGCAACGTGGCGAGATTCTCGGCTTCCTCGGGCCCAACGGCGCCGGCAAATCGACGACGATGAAGATGATCACCGGCTTCCTTCGTCCCGATGCCGGAACCGCGAAGGTCGACGGCATCGACGTGACGGTGAACCCGTCGCGGTAAAACAAAAACTCGGCTACCTCCCGGAAAGCGCCCCCGCCTATCCGGAGATGACCGTGGAAGAATTTCTCCGCTTCATCGCGGAGGTCCGCGGTTTCCGCGACAACGTCGAGAAACGCGCCCGCGTCGAACACGTGCTCGGCCTCACGCACCCGATCAGCGTGCGCAAACAGACGATCGAAACGCTTTCCAAAGGCTACAAGCAGCGCGTCGGTTTCGCCCAAGCCTTGCTCCACGATCCGCCCGCGCTCGTGTTGGACGAACCGACCGACGGCCTCGACCCCAATCAGAAAAACGAAGTGCGCTCGCTGATCAAATCCATGGCCTCCGCCAAGGCCGTGATCCTCTCCACGCACATCCTCGAGGAGGTCGAGGCGATCTGCACCCGCGTGATCATCATCTCCCGCGGCAAAGTCGTCGCGGATGAGACGCCCGCACAGCTCCGCGCCCGCCAGCCGGGCGCGCGCATGGACGAAATTTTCCGCAGCCTGACCACCAGCGATCTCTAGATCCGGCGTTCCCCCAGCCCACCGCGCGCGCAATCGAAAATCTCCAATCCCCAATCGAAAATTCTATGACCCAGGTCTCCCCCATCTTCAAACGCGAGTTCCTCGGCGACTTCCGGTCCCCGGTCGCCTACGTTTTCCTCATCGTTTTTTCCGTCGCCAGCGTCGGTCTCGCCTTTTTCATCGGCGGCTTCTTCAAGGGGAACCTTGCCACCCTCGACAGCTATTTCTCGTTTTTGCCTTGGCTGTTTCTTTTCCTGATCCCCGCGGTCGGCATGCGCCTGTGGTCGGAGGAAAAACGTTCCGGTACCGTCGAACTCCTTTTCACCCTTCCGATCACCACCATGGAAGCGGTGATCGCAAAATTCCTCGCCGGTTGGGCGTTCATCGCCCTCGCCATCTTCCTAAGCTTTCCGATGGCACTCACCGTCGGCTATCTCGGTTCGCCGGACTGGGGCGTGATGCTGACCACTTATCTCGGGGCGATCCTGATGGCCGGCGGCTATCTGGGGGTCTGCTCGCTGACGTCCGCGCTGACGAAAAACCAGGTGATCAGTTTCGTGATCAGCGTGGTGGTGTGCCTCGTGCTGCTGTTTCTCGGCTGGAGCGTGTTCAGCGGGATGCTTTCGTCTGTGTTCCCGATCTGGCTCGTCGATCTCCTCGCGAATTTCAGTTTCGTCACCCACTTCGATGCGTTTACCAAGGGCATCGTCGATCCGAAGGACGTCGTGTTTTTCCTCTCGCTGATCGGCTTCACTCTCTTCCTCAACGTCGTCGTCCTCGAACGCTGACCAACCTCCGAATCCATCAAGCGCAACGACGTGACGACCCAAAGTTCAGCCATGAAGATAAATCCTGGTTGCGGTGTTTCCTTCCGACCTTCGCCCCTTCGCGTCTTTGCGCTTAATCCGTTTTTCCGCTGTCGCCCATGAAACCCGGAAACAAACTCCTCGCGATCGTCCTCCTCTTCGTCGGGCTCGTGCTCGTCAACTACCTCGCGTCCTCCCTGCCGTTCCGCATCGATGCGACCGCGGAGTCGATCTACTCCCTCTCGCCCGGCACGAAGGCGATGCTCGGCAAAATCGAGGAGCCGGTGGCGATCGACCTCTATTTCTCGAAGGACACCGCCGACCTGCCGATCGCCTACAAGAACTACGCCGCCCGCGTGCAGGAAATGCTCCGCCAGTACGTTCGCGCCTCGCGCGGCAAGCTCACGCTCAACGTCATCAACCCCCGCCCCGACACGCCCGAGGAGGAGAAAGCCACTTCCACCGGGATCCAGCCCCAGGTCGCCCAACAGGGCGCCGAGCCCTTCTTCTTCGGTCTCGTCGTCACCCAGGCCGACCAGCAGAAAACGATTCCCAACCTCACGCCCCAGCGGAAACAGTTTCTCGAATACGATCTCTCGAAGCTGATTCAGCGCCCAGCAGTTCGACAAGCCGAAGCTCGGCCTCCCCACCAGCCTGCCGCTCCAGGGCACCAGCCCGCAGGAGATGCAAATGATGATGATGATGCGCCAGCCACCGCAGCCGAGCCAGTCCGTCGTCAGCGAATGGGAACAGTCGTTCCAAATCGTCCCCGTCGCGCCCACCGCCACCGAACTCCCCGCCGACCTCGCCGCGCTCGTCGTCGCGCACCCGCAGAATCTTCCGCCCCGGCTGCAGTTCGCGATCGACCAGTTTCTCCTCGGCGGCAAACCCGTCTTCCTCGCGGTCGATCCCGCCTCGCAACACTTCAAACGCCAGGGCGGCCCGCAGGGAATGATGATGGGCGGCCCGCAGCCAAACGGGTCGAGCGATCTGCCCGCGTTGCTCAGCGCCTATGGCATCGCCTACGAACCGCAGAAGGTCGTCGGCGATCTCCAGCACCCGCTGTCCGTCGGCGGACCGAACAACACCGTGATGCGCATGCCCACGTGGCTCGCGCTCGAATCCTCCAGCTTCAACGCCCAATCCCTCGCCTCCGCCCAGCTTAAGTCGATGTGGTTTATCGAAGCCGGCGCCCTCTCGCTCAAAGCCGGCAGCCCCCTGACCTTCACGCCCCTGGTCGAAACGTCCGCGGACTCCGGCACCGTCGAGAGCGCCATGCTCCAGTTTGCCGATGGCGATGCGATCGCGCGCCAGCTCGTTCCCAGCGGAAAGAAGACCGTCGCGGCCCTCGTCACGGGCAAGTTCACCACCGCGTTTCCCGACGGCGCACCGAAAGAGGAACCGAAGCCCGACGGAGGCAGCCCCGCGCTTTCACCCACCGCCCCCGCCGCGGAGGGAGAAGCGCTGAAGGAATCGAAGACCACCTCCACGTTGTTTGTCGTCGCCGACACCGACTGGCTGCTCGACGAGTTCAGCCTGCGCCGGATGAACTTCTTCGGGCAGGTCGCGATGAGCCCTTACAGCGACAACCTCTCCTTCGCCGCGAATGCCGTGGAGTTTCTCGGCGGCTCGCAGGATCTGATCTCGATCCGCGGCAAGGGCAGCTCCCTCCGTCCCTTCATCGTCACCCGCCGGATGGAAGTGGAAGCGCAGAAACAATATCAGGAAAAACTCACCGCGCTCGAAGCCCGTTTGTCGGAAGTGCAGCAGAAGTTGAGCGAGATTCAGGGCCAAAAGGCCGACGGAAACCGGCTCGTCGCCACGCCCGAAATGACGAAGGCCGTCGAGGATTTTCAGAAACAACAGGCCGCGCTGCGCGGCGAACGCCGCGAGATCCGGCGCGCCCTGCGCGAAGACATCGACGCCCTCGAAAACCGGCTCCTCGCGATCAACCTCCTCGCCACGCCCCTCCTGATCGGCGCCTTCGGTATTTGGTTTTACCGCACGCGAAAAAACTAATCCCCGTCCTGCCCCTTTTTCTCACGATGAAACTCAAAACCCTCATCGTCTCCGTCATCGCCCTCGCCGCGCTTTCGGCCGTGGTCTTTTTCGTGCAGCGGCCCGCACCCCCGGCTTCGGCCGACTCCCGCCTCGGCCAGCCGCTCGTCGATTCCCCGACGCTGGACCAAACCTCCCGGCTGCTCATCGCCGACCAGGGTCGGAGCGTCAGCCTCGTTCGTCAGCCTGATGGCACCTGGCGCGTGCCGGACTATCACGACCTGCCCGCCGACTTCCAAAAACTCGCCACGTTTGTCGGCAGCCTGACCGAGGCGAAGTTGCAACGGCTCGTCACCGGCAGCCCGGAGCGGATCGCTCGCCTCGAATTCAAGGACACGAGGATCGATCTGTACGATGCCGCGGACAAAGTGCTGCGCTCGGTCACGCTGGGCAAAACGCCGGAGAGCGGCGGGGGCCGGTATGTGCGTTTCGGCCACGAATCAAAAGCGTTTCTCGCCAGCCTGAACGCCGGGCTCGATCTTGAGCCGAAGAACCGGGCCAGCCCCGAACTCATCAACCTGAAGCCCGACGACATTGCGAAAATCGAAGTCTCTTTCGCTGAAGGCGGACCGGTCGTGCTCTCGCGCGTCAAAAAGGAAGACGCCTGGACCGCCGACAAAACCCCGGCCGGCCAGCAGGTGGCGGCCGGCAAAGTTTCGTCGCTGCTCAGCTCCCTCGGAAACGTGCGCTTCACCGACACCGCCGATCCGGGCGATGCCAATGCGGTGGCGGCGAAAGCGAGCGCACGGGCGTTCAAGCTTTCCACCTTCGACGGAAAGACCGTTGCCATCGCGCTCGGCCGCAAGCCCGAGGAAAAAAAGCTAAAGCCCCCGACGGCCTTGACCGACGGAAAATCCGGTCCGGCCGCGCTCGGTTCCGCCAGCGATCTGCTCAAAGAGTCGGCCAAGACACCGGAAGACATCGCCAAGAGCAATTCCACGGCACCGCTCGGGCCCGAGTTCGAAACAATTCCTGCTGGGCCGGTCTTCGCGTTCGTCAACCATTCCGAATCCGCTGCGCCCGTGAACGCATTCATGCAAAAGCGCGCGTTTCAGATCTCCGAATTCACGTTCACCAGTCTGCCGCAGAAGTCGGAGGAACTCTTCGAGCCCGCGCCCGCATCCGCGCCGCCGCTGCTCGCGCCCTAAATTCCGGGCCCCGGCGGTGGCGAAAAAGGGCGCGACCATTTGGCGGATACCGTCGTGTGCCGCCCGGCCGGCTGGCCCGCGACCCGCTTCAATGTGGGGCGGGTGCCCTCACCCGCCAGGGCGTGGCGCTTCTTTCACCGCTGCCGCTTGTGCGCGTTGGTCAACGCGCGCGCGAGGGCGATCTCCACCTTGTTGCGCGCGTGGTCGATGTTCTGCCGGATCGCGCGGCGCGCCGCATCGACGTTTTTTTTCACCAGCGCATCGAACACCGCGAGGTGTTCCCCGGCCGTGGCCTGCACCCGGTGCGGCGTCGTGATCACCACCAGCCGCACGAAGCGGAGGCGCTCGTTGATGTCTTTCAGCGATTC
>JBDSSU010000236.1:0-18553 GCA_039928635.1 Opitutaceae bacterium
GCACCGCGCTCGTCGCGACCGGGAACCCGGCGCGGCTTTACCGGATCGATCTACCGAAATTTTCCGCCGGTGGTGTCACGCCCGAGAAAATCACGGATGCCAAATCTCTGGCTGATCGCGGGGTGACGACCTTCGGGGAAGTCCGGGACCGCAATCTCCGCCGCATCGCCCGCCTGGCCGATGGACGCATCGCGGCGGGCTCGTCGCCCAAGGGCAATGTCTATGTTTTCCCGCGGGAAGGCGGCGCACCGGTTTTCCTCCAAGAAAACCGTGACGCGGAGGTGACGGATCTCCTGCCCCAGCCCGATGGCGGTTTGTATGCTTCCATCGTTTTCTCCGGCAACACCGGCGAATCGCGTCTCACTCCACCGCGACGCGACAACGCGAAGGAAGCCGACCCCTTGCCCGCCTCCCCTCCCGAAAAATTCGGCGGGCGCAGTTCCCTGTATTGGTTTCCCGTCAATGGATTCCCGGAGCTGCTGACCTCGCGCACGGGCATCGCGTTTTATCGCCTGGCGAAACATCGCGACGTCATCGTCATCGCCAGCGGTGAACTCGGCGAGTTGCTCGGCTACGATCTCAAGGCGCGTTATTCCCTCACCTTTGCGGGCAGTATTTCTTCCCAGCTGAACAGCATCGTCCCGCTGCCCGCGTTGGCTGGAGATAAAGGTGAGTCGGGGAAATTCCTGCTCCTGCGCAACAACGCGGCCGGACTCGCCGTCCTCGACTTCAATGCCCCTCCCTCGCGCGAAGCGGAAACGCGCCGGCTCGATCTCGGATCGCCGGCGTTGTTGGGAGCGCTCCGTTTCAACCGCATGCGAAATGTCTCCGACCAACAGCTCACGGTGGAGGTCAAGGCGAGCAGTGGCAGCGATGAAGTCGAAGGTTGGACGCCCTGGACTCCGCTGAAATTCTCCGATGCCGCATGGCAAACGGAGGACATGCGTGGGAGGTACTTCAAACTTCGGCTTCGCTCCACGGCCGCGGCTTCGGTTGAGATCGATAAAGGCGGTTTGTTTTCGCTGCCCCAGAATCACCGGCCCGTGCTCCAGGAATTTCGGGTGTTGTCGCCGAATTTTAGCCTGCTGGTCCAGCCCGACACCCCCGCTCCGGCGATTGTTTCACTGAGCCAGCTGGTCCAGAAAGACGAAGACCGTCCGCGGCGCAGTAATCTGCTGAGCAGCCAGGTCGTGCCCGCTCCGGGGACGCAGGTCGTCTTATGGACCGTCACCGATTCCGACGGGGACAATCTGGCCGCGACCTTTTCGCTGCGCCGGGACGGCGACGCGAACTGGACGGATATCGTCGTGAACACCCGGGATGCGTATGCACAATTCGACACCGCTCATCTGCCCGACGGAATTTATTTCACCCGCCTCGTCGCGACCGAAATTGAGCCCCGTCCCTCAGCCGAGCGGCTCTCCGCCACTTTTGAAACCGACGATCTGGTGATCGATCATCAGCGCCCGGAACTCCTCGAGTGCACGGCGAAACGCGTCGGAGACAAAGTCGTCGTGACGGTTCATGGACGCGACGGACTTTCCCTGCTCGACGGCATCGAGGTGCTGTTCAACAACGGCGTTCATGAAACCCTCGAGCAACCCGTGGACGGAATTCGCGACGGTCGGGAAGAAACCTTTTCGATGGAAATTCCGCATCCGCGCGTGGCCAACGCCAATTCGGTTGAGGTCACGCTCTACGACACTGCGGGAAACGGCTCGACGAAGCGGCTCACCTGGTAGACAGGGGCGTTGCCCGAAGAGACGCTCTGCCGCCGGAATGGTCGCGCCGCGTCCCTCACGCCCGCGGGTGCGCCTTCGCGTGAATTTCCTTCAATCGCGCGATGCTCACGTGAGTGTAGACCTGAGTGGTCGTGAGTAACGCGTGCCCGAGCAGCTCCTGCACAATCCGCAGATCGGCGCCGGCGTTCAGGAGATGCGTCGCGTAGGAATGGCGGATCTTGTGCGGCGTTAATTCCAAGGAAAGACCCGCGAGGGCGAGATAACGTTTCAACATCAGCTGCACCGAACGCACGGTGACTCGCGACCCGTTTGGATTGGTCAGAACCGGATCGTCATGACCGGACCGAAGGGCAAATTCTTTTTTGAATTTCAGGAGGACCGTAAGCGCTACTTTTCCCATCGGCGAAAGCCTCTCCTTATTTCCCTTGCCGAGGACGCGGGCGACACCGGTATCGAGCTCAATCGCCCCGTAGTTCAGATTGACAAGCTCGCTGACCCGCAGGCCCGCGCCGTAGAGCAGCTCCATCGTCAGACGGTCGCGCCACGAAGTAAACGCGTCCAAGGTCTGGTTCTCCAGCAGGCGCTGCGGACCGGTGAGCAAGAGCGTCATTTGCTCCTCGCTCAGAAACTGCGGGAGGCGTTTCTCCAGTTTCGGGAGCGACACACCGACAAACGGATTTTTTGAGACCTTTTCCCTTCGCATCCAGAATTTAAAGAACGAGCGCAACGCCGACACGTGATTGTGCAGCGTGCGCCGGCTGAAGCGCCGTTGCCCTTCGATCACGAAGTCCCGCGTGTCCCGCGTTTCAAGCGCATCGAGTCCGCGCGCCCAAAGCTGGCTGCCGGCCAACCACCAATAAAAATCTTCGAAGGCCTGCCGGTAATTTCGAACCGTGTAGACGGAGTAGCGCCGCTCCTTTTCGAGGAAGTCCGCAAACGGCGTCCACCACTCCGCCGCCACCTCGGGCGGCAGTGGCTTAAACCGCGTTGACTGGGACTCGTTGTTCGACATCGCGCATTACTTTCGCCGTGTGCAGACGCAGGGCTCCTTCCGGATCCAGACCGCGCACGCGAGCCGCCGCGGCCAATTCGAAAAGGCGGCGGCCGAGCGTTTCCTCGTCCAGCTGCCGGCCAATTTCAGCGATCCGCCCGGCATCCACGATCCCGTCGACCGGCAGGTTTTTCTTTTCGATCTGTTTCCAGGTCGCTTCGGCAAACATCAGCGCCGGCAGGCGCGGTGGCATCGGTTTAAAAACGCCCGCCGCGGACGGCGCGGTTCCGGACTTTTTCTCCTGCGCCTTGATCTGCTCCCATTGCACCAGCACCTGATCCGACGTGTGCAGTTTTCCTTCGCCGAAGACGTGAGGGTGCCGGCGGATGAGTTTCTCGTTCACCTCGCGCGCGACCGACTCCAGATCGAAGAGGCCGGCCTCCTCGGCGAGTTGCGCGTGAAACACGACTTGAATTAAGACGTCCCCCAATTCTTCGCGCATGTGCGAAAAATCCCGCCGGTCGATCGTCTCGATAAGTTCGCTGACTTCGTCGATCAGGCAGCGGACGAGACTCTCGTGGGTTTGTTCCTGGTCCCAAGGGCAGCCGTCGGGCGCGCGCAAGCGCGCGATGGTTTTCCGCAACTCTTCAATGGCACTCATGCTTCAGGAGAAACCACGAAATCAATGAAACACACGAAAAATCCGGACAAGTCTGGTCTGGTTTTCGTGTCGTTCGTGTTATTTCGTGGGCTTCGCATGTCCGACAAACTCACCGAGATCATGGCTTGGAAACGGCAGGAGATCGCTGCGTCGGTGCGGCCGGTGTCCGACCGGGAGTTCCGCGCTTTGGATGCGGATTTGCCCAAGCCACCCTCGTTTGCCGCGGCGCTGCGGCGGTCCGATGGAAAACTGGCCGTGATCGCCGAGATCAAACGCCGGTCGCCGTCGGCCGGCGACATTGCGGCAGGCATCTCCGCCACCGAGCAGGCGCAAAAATATCGCGCGGCCGGCGCCGCGGCCCTGTCGGTCCTGACCGATGAGAAATATTTCGGAGGCACCCTCGAGGATCTGCGATCCGTGACCGCGCTTTTCCGGCGCGAGCCTCTGGCGATTCCGTGTCTCCGAAAAGATTTCATGGTGCACCCGATCCAGGTGCTGGAGGCGCGGCAGGCGGGCGCGAGCGCGATCCTCATCATCGTTCGCGCCTTGGAGGATGAAGAGATCACAGCGCTCCATTTCGCCGCGCAAGCCGCGGGCCTGGACGTGTTGTTCGAGATTCACGACGAAGCGGAACTGGCGCGCGCCGTCCGGCATGGCGCCAAAATCATCGGTGTGAACAACCGCGACCTCGCGATTTTCAAAACGGATCTCGCGCTGAGCGAAAAACTCATTCCGCAGTTTCCGCAAGACGTTATCGCGGTGAGCGAGAGTGGCATTTTCACGGCCGCTGATGCCGCCCGCGCCCGCGCCGCCGGCGCGCACGCTGTGCTGGTCGGAGAGGCTTTGATGAAATCCGCGGCGCCGCGCGCGCTGGTCGATGCCTTCAACGTTGCCTGAGTCCCATGAAACATACCCCCATCAGCGCGCTCATCAGTGTCGGCGGAATGCTCTATTTCGCCCGGATGCTGGATAAGATCCGCCAGCATTCCCGCGGCGAGTTGCGCGAGGATTTTCACGAGATGCTGGGCAATGGTTTCGACGGCCGCTGCTGTCGCTTCTTCCGCGTGGATTACGAGGCGGTGAAGGCACGGACGCTGCAAGGCGGCACCGACGAGGAGATTTTTGTGTGGTGCCGCGAAAACGGCCGCTCCGTCGGCGACGAAGATATCGCGATCTGGAGCACCTTCGCCCGAAAACGCGGCTGGCGCGACGAAGCTTCCGCGGGTTTGGAAAAGAACAAAGCCGGCAGCGGGCTCGCGCACCGCACCGATCTTTGCACTTACTTTGATTACTATGAGGTCGACGAAGATCGTGCCTCCTAGCGCATGCCGCTTTCGCCCACGGATACCCGCCAACTCCTCGCCGGACTTGGCCATCAGCCCAAGCGGTTTCTAGGGCAGAACTTTCTTGTCGACGGGAATATCGTCCGGAAGTCCGTCGAACTCGCTCAAGTTGGCCGCGGAGATCGGGTCGTGGAAATCGGCCCCGGACTCGGCACGCTCACCACGGCATTACTCGAAACGGGCGCGAGCGTGTGGGCGGTCGAGAAGGATCGAACCTTGCATGCCCACCTCGTGGAGACACTGGCGCCGCGGTTTCCCGGGACGTTTCACCTGCTGGAAGGCGACGCCGTTGAACATCCCCTCGCGGGTGGGGAGAAAATGTGGGCAGGTCCGGCATCAGCCAACCCAGCGCCTTCTCCCGCCGCCGATTTCAAGATTGTAGCCAACCTCCCCTATGCGATCGCCACGCCGTGGCTCGACGCCGTCCTCGAAGGGCCGCTCCCCAGCCGGATGGTGCTGATGCTGCAACAGGAGGCAGCCCAACGCTACAGCGCCCAGCCTGGTTCGAAATCCTTCGGGGCGATTTCCGTCTTTCTCCAAGCCGCGTACGACCTCGCACCTGGTCACAAGGTGGCCGCCGCCTGCTTTTATCCGCGACCGGACATCGAATCTTATCTTCTTCACCTGGTGAGGAAACCAGTGCCGGTGATCTTTCCGCCGGCTTTCAAGGCCCTCGTCCGGGCCTGTTTTCAGCAACGCCGGAAACAGATTGGCGCGCTCCTGCGAGGGCAACTTCCCGGAAGCCAGCCGGTGTGGCGGGAGGCCCTGGCCGCCTTCGGCCACACGGAGCAAAGCCGACCCGAAGCCGTCTCGGTGGCGGCTTGGCAACGTTTGGCGACGTTCTTGCCAGCGTTAGCTTGAAAGGTAACTGCAACCGAGTACGGTCCGCGGTTCCCCTATGTTTCGCCTTATCTCCGCGTCCCTGCTCCTCCTTTCATCCGCTCTTCTCGCCCAGCCTGTGCAGCCTGCCCAGCCCGAAGAAGAATCCCTCCTCGGGCGCGTGGACGGGAATATCTACATCGCTCCCTCGGGCGCGTTTCGCACGTCGATCCCGGTGTTGCCGGAGCTCGGTGGCAGTATTCGCGATACGGAAAACGTCGTGACGTTTCAGGACGACTTCAACAAGCACATCAGCATTGCGGCGTTCCCGCAGGACTCGACCCAGCGTTGGGAACTCTCCTCCCGCGGGACGAAGGATTACCTGCTTTATTTCTTCACGAATTTCGTCCTCGCGGATTTCAAGCAGGCGTTCGAGGGCGTGCAGATCGAGAGCGCGAAATACATTGAGACAATGATGAATGGCTCACTGATCACCTTCACGTTGATGCCCGGAGGCACGATGTTCCCCGACAAAATGGTGCCGGTCGGCGATAAACTGCCCGTCGCCAAACGCGGCAATCTTCTCTTCCTGAAAAACGGCTACATTTTCGTGATCAGCACGGAACTCGCCGAGCGCATCATCGAAGGTCGCTTTTATAAAAAGACGGCGGCGGAAGAGGATGATCTCCTGCGTCAGCGCCTGAACGATGTGGTCGGGCGGCTGCAGTTTCCGAAGCCCGCGACGGCCGCCGCACCCGCACCCGCGGTGAAATGACCGGCTCGCCGCGAAGATGGCGCCGCCTGGCGGCAGTCAGCCTTTGCGCGGCGACCTTCTTCCTCAGCGGCTGCGTCTACCTGCGGCTGCTGGCGTTGAAGCACCAACTCGGTGACTTCAACAAAAACTTCGGGCTGCGGACCACGGATGGATTACGCCTGACCTGTTTCAATCCCGTCCTGCTTTCCGGCGATTTGCGCTGGCTCGGCATTCTCCCAGAGAAGACCGCCAAAAAAGGACGTGACGAACAATGGTGGGTGCACTGGGTGAAAGAAAGCTCGGGAGACGCGACCGAGGCGGAACCCGCCGCGCAGGACCTCGAACTCGAAATTAATTTTACCGAGAACAAGTTCAGCGGGTTCTTCATCGCGGAGCGCTACTTCGCCTTTATTCCGAAGAGCTTTTTCGTCGGACTGCTTCGCGGACTGGGCGGTGCCAGCATCGACAAAGACAAACGCAGTGTGAGCGCTGAGATCGCGCTCAGCTCGAACGCGGCCGGTGGACGTCCGACCGCCGCGTCGTTGAGAAGTCTGCTCGGAACTCCGACGGAACGGAATACGAGCGGCGGCACCACGCGGCTGCGCTACCGCTATCTTCCGCCGACGCCGGGGACCGCCAACGGCGATTTCGACCTTCTCTTCATTTTCGACACGGTCAGCGGCGAACTGGTGCGCATGGAAGGCCGTTCACCGGTGGGACAGATGCTGCTTAACTTTCAAAGCTCGGACGCGAAATCAGCAACCAACGCCACCAAGTCGCCGGCATCGGCACCGGCCCGGTGAGCATGGCTCCGCAAGGCTTCACGTTTCGCGACGCGACCGAAACGGATCTGCCGGCCATCGTCGCGATCTATAACGCCACGATTCCCGGCCGCATGGTCACCGCTGATACGGAGCCCGTGACCGTGGCGAGCCGCCTGCCATGGTTTCATGCGCACAACCCCGGAACGCGGCCGCTCTGGGTGCTCACCGAAAATGGCGGCGCGGAGACGATCTGTGCCTGGTTGAGTTTCAACTCCTTCTACGGCCGCCCCGCCTACGCGCCGACCGCGGAGATCAGCGTCTACGTAGCGGAAACCCATCAGCGATGCGGGTTGGGACGCTGGCTGGTCCACGAAGCGATCGCGAGGGCGCCAGGATGCGCGGTGAACACCCTGCTCGGCTTCATCTGGGCACATAACGCGCCGAGCCTAGAGCTATTCGTCTCCTTTGATTTTGCCCGCTGGGGCTATCTGCCGAAAGTTGCCGTGCTGGATGGCGTCGAACGCGATCTGGTGATCGTCGGCCGGCGCGTCGGTTAAACAGCAAACCGGTGTGAAGTTGCTCTGCCGCAGTTAAATCGATGGCAGTTTCTAAGAAAGTAAGAGGGACTGTGTCTGTAGTAGTGGATCCGCTTCCACTCTCTGCTTCTCCATGGAACCCCTGGCTTTTTCGAGCGCCCCGCTACCCGCTGCGGTCATTTCTTCGAATGACGCCACGTCGGTTGCTCCGGTTCTAAATCGGGAGACGCACACGCTCGCCGCACTCTTCGAGAGCGAGGAAAGCGGTTTGCTGCGCTTCGCCCTCGGGCTCGTCGGACGGCGGATGGTGGCGGAGGAACTGGTGCAGGAGACTTTCCTGCGTCTGCACAAAGTTTGGGCGCAAGTGGAAAATCCGCGGGGCTGGCTCTACCGCAGTCTGCGGAACCTGGCGCTGAATCATCTCCGCGACCACTCGCGCGAGACCGAGCTGCACGAAGCCACGCAGCCCGCCGAAGCCGATCTCCCTTCCGAGATGCTCGGGCAAATGGAGGCGGTTGGGATGGTGAAACTCCTTCTCGCTGAAATGACAGAGGACGACCGAAAGCTGATCCGGCTGAAATATAATGAGAACCTGAAGTACCAGGACATCAGCAAGCGGACGGGTATCACGGTCGGCAACGTCGGGTACCGCTTGCACCACCTGTTGAAGGGACTCGCCGATTCGTTGCGCCGGGCCGGCATTGAAGGAAGCAAACGATAGACCGCGGAGGCACCTATGAAGAACGACGAAAACCATCCCGATTTGCAGACCCATATCGAGCCCGAGTTGGAGGCGCGGCTGGTCGCTTTCGTGCTGGGTGAAGCCTCTGCGTTCGAGACGGCGGAGCTGGAACGGCTCGTGGGCGAAAAGCCGGAGTTGGGAATTTTCAAGCGGCGGATCGAAGCGGTGCACGGATTGGTCGGCCCGGCGGTACGTCCCGAACAGGCGCCGCTGCGACTCGCTCCGGAGCGGCGCGCCAAAATTCTCGAGGCGATCGGCGCCGCGCCCGCCCGCGTGCCGATTTCGGAACCGAACACGCCCGTGCTGCTTGTGCTCGATGAGGCGCGTCGCAAACGGCGGAAGAAATGGGTGTGGGCGTCGAGCCTCGCGGCCTCGGTGATGTTCGCGACCACGCTGGCTTGGCGGTTTAGAGACTCGTCGTCTTGGGGCCCGACACGGCCCGAGCCAATGCAGACGGTGCTGGGACCGGAGTCCTTCAACGTCGAACTTCCTGTCGCCAACCAGTCCAGCTTTGAAGCGGAAAAGCCGGAAGGTGTTGTCGTTTCTCCGTCCGAAGCCCGAGCGGCTTCGCCGATAACAGGAAATCTTTTCCGACAAGGTGGGCGCGGCGGAGCAGGCGGAGGTGCGGGCGGACGGGCAAAGCTATCGCAAGGACAAGCGATCGACGCACTCTCCCAACGATTGAGTTCCGACGCTCCCGCTCGTTCTTCGCGCGCGCAGATTCTGGCCGAAGAGTCGGCGAAAAAGCGCGAGATTAGTCCCAACGCCCCCGTAGCCGATTCCTTCCGGTTTAGCTTCGGAGGGGTCGGGAAAGACGAGGCCGACAAAAAAGACTTCTACGCCGTCACTCTCGCTGCACGACCGGAGGGCAAGGCGTCGAAAGAGAGTGTTCAGCTTTCCCCTTTCGAAGTCTCGACCGATCGCGACCGGGGTTACGCGGCCGGCAACACGCTGTCCGGCGGCCGCGGCGATGCACCGCTGAACTTTAGCCCGCCGACTTCCTTTACGACGAAGGAGTCGTTGGACGACTTTGCGGTCGCCACCCCGCGTCCCAACGCAACTGCCGTGGGGGGGATGGCGGCTGGATTCGGGGGGATCGCGGGCGGGAAGTCATCTCCTGTCGCCGGCGTGGTCGATGGTTTCCTGACGGATCTGAATAAAGACGCCGGCCTGCAAATATTCGACATGAGCAGGCTCGATCGGGTGTCATCCGCCGTGGCGCTTAACCAGGCGCTCACGAAACAAAAGGCCGCGGCCACACCCGCGCTGAAATCGCCGGTCGGCGAATCGCCCCGCGGCGAAACCAGCACCGCGACCGAACCCGTTTCCACGTTCTCCCTCCATGTCAGCGACGTCTCATTCCGGCTCGCCCAAACGGCGCTGGCCCGCGGCGAAACTCCCGACCCCACCCGCATTCGTCCGGAAGAATTCTATAACGCCTTCAATTACGGGGATCCTTCACCGACCACCTCCGACAAGATCTCGGCCCGGATCGAGCAAGCCGCTCATCCCCTCCTCCAACAGCGTAATCTCGTCCGCATCGCGATGAAGGTGGCCTCCTCCGGTCGTGGCGCGGGCCAGCCGCTGCATCTCACGATCCTGCTTGATACCTCAGGCTCGATGGAACGAGAGGATCGCATCCTTTCCGTGCGCCGGGCGCTCAATGTCCTCGCCTCACTACTCGGCAAGAACGATCGCGTGACGTTAATCGGTTTCGCCCGGCAGCCCCGCTTGCTCGTCGAACATCTCGCGGGGGACCAGGCCAATCAACTCGCCGAGCTGGCGAGCCGCACGCCCTTCACCGGGGGCACGAATCTGGAAGAGGCACTGAAACTTTCCGGTGAACTCGCCCGCCGGCATCGCGACCCCGCGGCGCAGAACCGCATCGTCCTCATCACCGACGGCGCCGCGAATCTCGGCAACGCCGATCCGGCACAACTCGCCGCGATGGTGGAGTCCCTGCGCCAGCAAAACATCGCGCTCGATGCCTGCGGCGTCGGCACCGATGGACTCGATGATACCATTCTGGAAGCGCTCACCCGGAAAGGCGATGGACGCTATTACGTCATCAACAAACCCGAGGACGCCGATGCCGGCTTCGCCCGCCAGCTCGCT
Source organism: Opitutaceae bacterium (assembly GCA_039928635.1). Classification (GTDB taxonomy): domain Bacteria; phylum Verrucomicrobiota; class Verrucomicrobiia; order Opitutales; family Opitutaceae; genus DATAKE01. The sequence continues at coordinate 10,468 of JBDSSU010000236.1, forward strand.
GGCGCGTTCCGTCCCGCGGCGGAGAACGTGAAAGTTCAGGTGCGTTTCAATCCCGCCCGCGTCGGCAGTTACCGGCTGATCGGTTTCGAACAGCACCGGTTGCGCGAGGAAGATTTCCGGAACGACAAAGTCGACGCGGCCGAGCTCGCGGCGGATGAAGCCGCGGTCGCGCTCTACCAAGTCGAAGTGCTCCCGCAGGGCGAAGGCGAATTGGGCGATGTCTTCGTCCGCTTCCGCGACGCCGCGACCGGCAACATGGTCGAACGCTCTTGGACGATGTTGCACGAACCCAAGGCACGGGCCTTCGATCGCGCCACTCCCACGATTCAGCTGGCGGGCACGGCGGCGCTGCTCGCCGAAAAACTCCGCGGCGGCGAGGCCGGCAATCTCATCAACTTGGATGAACTCGCACCCACCGTGAACCGCTTGCGCGGTTACTATGCCCGGGAAGCGCGCGTGCAGGAGCTGATTACGATGTTTGAGCAGTTGCGCCGGAGGAATGGGAAGTGATCGCTGCGCGCTTCCTGATTTTCACCGGCCATTCTGAACGCAGTGAAGAATCCATGGCCACGAACATGCCATCACCTGCGAACCCTGGGGAAAAGGTCCGGGGAGCGCACGCGTCCCGCGTGCTGCGCTCGGCGTCTCGCCGAGCGCGGTTCGGAGAGTTCGGGCGAGACGCCCGAACCGGCAGGCGGGACGCCCGCGCTCCCCGGACCAAGGAACCTCAAGAAGCATCGGTTTCTACGAATGCCCGGGGATTTGCTCCCGGCGTGTTCATTCCCCGCGTTTCACGCCATCCACGCCAGCGAATTACTGGCGGTCTCAGCATGGCAGCACGGGCGGGCCACCCGTGCTAACGGATCTCATGACAAAATCCTGACAGTCGCGTGACCCTCCGCTGACAACTTCAACCCCTCGCTCTGCGAGAATCGTCCCATGACAACTCCCTCCCGCTTCGCTCGAAAACTTCCGAATCTCTCTCTCCTGATGACGCCTCGCGCGGGGTGGCGCGTGAGTCTTGCGCTCGCCGCGTGCGCGATTTGTGCCAGCGCCGCGTTCGGTGCCGCTGCCCCCAAGAGCGACGCCGCCAAAGTTTCGGCGGCGCTCACGCCCGACGGCGGCCGGATCGTCATCGAAACCTCCGGTCTCCCACCTCCTCCCCCACTGTTTTTTTCTGCGAACGTCGATCAGTCCATTCGTCTTGGCGCCGCGGAGATCACCGGTGAACTGAAGTTGAAAATCCAAATCATCCAGGGAAAGCCGGAGGTCATCGCGCTCGGACTTTCGGGGGATGGGGAGATTGTCAGCGTCAGCGGGAAAGGCCTGCGTGATTGGGCGGTGCGCCAGGGCACCGGCGACACGGGAGGCAAACGGTTTCTCGACGTGCGTCCGTTTCTCCTCGCGGGTGTTCCCGAACCGAAGGAACTCGAGCTGGTCATTCAGACGCGGCAGCGCAAACCGTCCGTCCCGGGAACGAGCGGTGTTTTACTCCTGATGCCGGGAGACGCGGTGGGCTTCACTTCGAGAATCACGCTGACGCCGGACGCGACCGTCGACTTCCGGATCATCGCCGCGACGGGCATGATTCCTGTGGGTGAGCCGGCCGGCACCAGACTCCCGCTGCAGTTCTCTTCCACTACCGACGGAAAGATCGACGTCATGCTGATGCAACGCGGAGCCGCACTCGCGCCCGCTGAAATCTTGAATGCCCAGCTGGTGGGCCGGGTGAATGAAGCGACGACGAGCACGGAGTTTCGTCTGCGTGGGCAGTTCCGGGTGCAGAAAGCCGGCGCGCGGTTGCGGGTCCTCTCTGGCCGGGCGGCGCTGAATGAGAAAGTTTCCGGTGAAGGCTGGCACGTCGAGCTGGTCGCGGGAGAAGGCGGCGTTTTCTTTTATGAACTGGTGGGCGACCGTGAAGGCGTTCTGCCGCTCGATTTGAGCTTCACCGCCGCGGTCGAAGAAAACGGCGACTGGCGGAAACTGGATTTTCAAATGCCGGCTGGCTCGGCGGTCCCGCTCCGCCTCGAAGGTCTGCCGGAAAACGTGGAATTCGACGCGACCTCGGCGGTGGTGCCGAATGCGACCGCCCAAGGCTGGCAGGGATTTCTGCCGGCAAATGGCGCGGCGTTGGTCTCGTGGAAGCACGCGCGGAAGGCCGCGGAAGGGACCTTGTTCTTCACGAGCCTGGAGCAAACCGAAGTTCGCATCGGCGCGGGATTGTTGCGGCAGGAATCGCAAATCGTGTTTCGGATCTTGCAGGGAAAGCTCACCGGCGCGCGGATCCGTCTCGATGGACCGGGCGAGATTCTCGGGGTGATGGGAACGAACGTGGTCGGTTGGAATGTGCTTCCGGCTACGGCGACGGAGGGTCGCATCCTCGAAGTTCGCCTCAGCCGGCCCTTCGAAGGTGAAGGTTCTCTGGTGGTGCGAAGCCAGTCGGCGCTGGATCGGTTTCCGGTGCGCGCCGAGCCGCTGCGGCTCACGCCCGAGGGGGCGGTGCGTCACTCCGGTTTTCTCCGCGTGGCAAACAATGGCGCCGTGCGACTCGAGGTGGCGGATGTGGTCGGCATGCTGCAACTCGCCCCGGCGCAATTTCCGGGCGCGGCGGTTGAAGGCGGAGCGCGCCAGGTTTTCGTCTACCGGTTTCCTTCCGCCACCTACGACTACCGGATCGTCGCGAACCAGATTCAATCGGAAGTGAGTGTGTCGCAGATCGTCACCTACGAGCTGACGGAAACCGACCGCGTGATCAACGCGGAGCTGGAAATCGATGTGCGCGAAGCGCCGTTGCGCGACTGGTCGCTGCGCATTCCCGAAGACTATGCCGTGGTCGCCCTCACGGGGAGCGACGTCGTCGATCACACCGTCGAGTCCGCGGCGAGCGAGGGCTATCGGACGCTGAAGATTTTGTTCGGCCGGGCCATCGACGGACGCCAGTTGCTCAAACTCCGCCTGGAGAAGAATCAGCCGGCCGCCGCGGGCGAGTGGCGCTTGCCTCCTCTCGTCTTCACGGGAGCAAAGTCGGTGCGCGGGCACATCGGCGCGGTCTCGGCTCCCGGTTATCGGATGGTGCCGGTCACCGCGGACCGGCTGGTCGAAGTACCACTCAGCTTCTTCCCGCGGCAGATGACCGGTCTGCAACAGGCGTGGCGCTTGCGTGAATCGCAATGGACGGCCGCGCTGCGCCTCGAAGCCTTGGGGCAGAGTGTGCAGGCGGATGTATTTCACCTCTACTCGCTCAAAGAAGGCGTCGTTTACGGGAGCGTCCTCTTCAACTATTTCGTGGTCGGTGCGCCGGCGAACGAGTGGCGCATCGAAGTACCGGAGACGGTCGGAAACATCGACGTCGTGGGGCAAAATGTGCGGCGTGACTGGCGACGCGAAGGCAACCAGGTGATCGTCGCGCTGCATCAGCCGGTGCTCGGAGCGGCGACCTTGCTCATCACCTTCGAGCAACCCATGAGCGCCCGCGGCGGCACAATTCATCCGGGTGAGCTCCGCGCCTTGGGTGTCCAAGGTGAACGCGGCTTCGTCCAGGTCGTCAGCCCGCTGCAGGTGAAACATACCATCAACCGTGCCGAGGGCGGACTCCTCAAGCTCGAGCCGCTGGAGTTGCCGGCGGAGTTTCGCCTGCTTACGACCTCCCCTTCTCTTGCGGTTTACCAGTACACGGCGCGACCGTTCACGTTTGAAATGGGAATCGAGTGGTACCCGCAGGCGGAGACGGTCGACCAAGTCGTCGACTTCGCGAAGCTGTCGAGCCAGGTCTCCCGCGATGGACAGGTGGTCACCGACGCACGCTTCTTCGTGAAAACCCGCGGGAGAAAAGCACTCCGCCTCGTGCTCCCGGCGGGAATGAAACTGTGGGAAGCGCGGGTCGACCGTGAGGTCGTGACCGCCCGGAGCGACGGTGACCAGACCCTCGTGCCGCTGCCCGCACGGATGAATCCGAATGACCCCGTGGAGGTGGCGCTGCGTCTCGGCCAGGCCACGTCGTCCTCCGGTTCGAAGGTGAATCTCCTGGCTCCGAAAATGATGGTGCCGGTCATCATCGAGGAGTGGACGCTGCGCAGCGACTCCGAGCGTTTGTTGGTGCCGAAGGGCGGGAACGCCGAACTCGTGCGCCCGCCGCTGACCGAAACCGGGTTCGAATGGATCGCCGCGCGCGGTCGTTACCCTTCCGGCGTATTGCTCGGACTCACGGTGCTCGCGGCCCTGCTCCTGCGCGGTGCGTCCAGCTGGCGCCTCGCCGCGGGACTCGTGGTTTGTGCCATCGCGCTCGGAATGGCCGGACTGCTGGCGTTCGAAGCGTTGGCCACGCGACGGGTCAACGTCGCTGAGCTGACCTACGCGGCAACGGTCATGCCCACCGGCGAACCGATTTCGATTCAGGTGAGTAACCTGCCCGTCTGGCGGGCGCTCCTTTCGTGGTGGGGAGCTGGCGCGGTGGTGATTGGAATCGTGGGACTGATTGCCTCGCGTTGGTTGGCTTCGCGCGCGCTGGCCGTCGTCGGAGTCACCGCGGTGCTCGGCGGCGTTCTTGCGCAGCGCCCGGGCGCGGCTCCGTTTTTCGCGGTGCTGGCGGCCGTGCTCTTTCTCTTCGTCTTCGTGCCGAATCTGCTTCGACTCATTCGCCAGTGGCGTAACCGCGATGAGACCGATCCCGAAACGGGATCACCCGCGGCCACGGTTCTTCCCACGCTCGCGCTTCTGTGCTGCATTGGCTTCGGACTCGGCGCCGCGCCCGACGCCAACGCCGCCGCCGATCGAGCCGCCGTTGCCGCTCCCGTGTTCGTACCGACTTCAAGCGTGGATCGGCCGACTGCGGCGCAATCCCTCGTTCAAACGTGGTCCATCCGGGAGACGCGCCTGTTCGCCGACTTGGAGGTCAGCGTTCGTGGTGCAGCCGGAGACAGTTTTCTCCTGCTAAAACCGCCGGCGGTGCTGACGGAATTCAAGGGCGACGGGTTGCGCGTCAGCAAAGTCGAACGCGACGGACAGACCAACTATTACCTGGTCCTCGAACGCGACGGCCTGCTCTCCGGCCGCGCGAAATTCGAAATGGCCACACCGGATCTCACTCGAGGTTTGCCGCTGCCAACCGGACCGGCGGCCTTGCAGCGCATCACGGTGGATCTGGATCAGGGCGGCTGGGATTTCACGGCGACCACGGCGGTTCAGGTTTTGACGACGGCCGGACTCGCCGCCGATCACAGCGGAGCAACTCTCATCCTCACGCCCAGTGACGGTGCGGTCATCCAGTTAAAACCGCGGCAACGGAATCTCTCAGCCGAGGTCACGCAGTTTTTCGCGGAGGCAAATAATCTGTATCTGCCCGGCCCGGGCGTGGTCAACGGCTACACCCGGATCACGGTGCGTCCTGCCCAAGGAAGGGTTTCGGAACTCGAGTTGGAAATACCGAAAGGATTCACGGTGGGCGAAGTCTCGGGCGGTCCGGTGGGCGCGTGGCGCTTCGATCCGGAGAAGCGCCGTCTGCATGTCGCGATCGAGCCCGCGCAAACCGGGGCGTTTCGTTTCAATCTCGAGATGCAACTCGGGACCGGCCCGTTGCCGCTCGACCTCGCGCTGGAGCCGATCCGCATTCTGGGAGCCGCCGGAGAAGTGGGGATGATCGCGATCGCTTTCGGAGGCGATGCGCAGCCTGAAGGCGTGCGCCCTGGCAGTCTCTCGCCGGTGAATCTCGAGGATTTCGATGCGAGCCTGGTACCGCGCGGTCGCGATGGGCAGCCGCTCGCCGTTGTGCAACAGGTCTGGCGCTACGGGCGTGAGGGCGGTCGCGTTGAATTGAAAGTGGCGCCCGTCGCGGCAGAGGTGCGCGTCGCGGGGCGGCAATTGTTGTCCCTGGATGACGACCGCCTCGTGATCGCGGCCGATCTCAATGTCGCGATCACCCGCGTGGGTTTGTTTCAACTGAGTTTCGTGCTCCCCGCGGGTTTGGAAGTGGAGGCGCTCAGCGGCCCTTCGCTGAACCACTGGACGGAAGCGACGGAGAATGGTCAGCGCATCATCACGCTCCACCTGAACGGCCGCACGATTGGCGATCAGAACTTCAACCTCACCCTCGCGGGAGCCGCACCCGGTGCGCAGGATTCCTGGTCGGTGCCGCGCCTGCAGATCCGGGAGGCGACGCGCCAAACGGGGGAGATCATTCTTGTTCCCGGCAAGGGCATCCGTCTTCGCGCGCTCGAGCGCCAAAACGCCACGCAGCTCGACCCGCGGACCGCCGGCGCGCTGCAACCGGGCACGCTGGCTTTTCGGCTGCTGCAGGAAGACTGGGCCCTGCGCGTCGGCATCGAAATGCTGGAAGCCTGGGTTACCACGCAGGCGCTGCAGGAAATCACGGTGCGCGAAGGCCAGACCCTGACCCGCATCGCGCTGCGGCACCGGATCGAAAATGCCGCCTTGAAACAGATGCGCCTTCGTCTCCCGGGACTCACCGATGATCAGGTGCGCACCGTGCGGGCAACCGGTTCGGCCGTCAGCGATTTCGTGAAGATCACGGGCGAGACGGACTTGTGGGAAATCCATTTCCAACGGGGGATCGCCGGCGAGACCGATGTGCAGATCGAGTTTCAAGGAGCGGCGGCGCGCGAGCAGAACCGCGAGACGATCACGACTCCGATCTTCGTCGGAGCGCGGCAGGCCACCTTGTTTGTCGCCGTTCGCAGCGGGGGGCGGCTGGAGCTGGATGCAACAGATCTCCCGCGGGGCTGGCAGCGCGTTGACTGGAGTGCGGTCCCGACAAATCTCCAGAGCCCGAGCGATCGCACGGTGCCCGCTTTTTGTTTCCGCGTCGCCGAACCGGAAGGGCCGCTCACGGTGGGCGTCCGCCGGCACGACGTGGCCGAGGCGCTGAAGCTTCGCGTGACGCGCGGCGAACTCACCACGCTTTTCTCCCCCGAAGGCGCTTCGCTCACGGCGGTGGATCTAACAGTGCAAGTGGTGGAAAAAAGCACGCTGAGCGTCCGGCTTCCGGAAGGCGCACGACTGTTCAATACTTTCGTGAACGGCGAAAGCGTGTCGGTCGTGCGCGACGGCGCCGCCTGTCTCTTCCACGTTTCGCCCAATACCGGACGCGATCATTCTGCAGCGGTGCGCATGGTGTACGCGGTGCCGGGTGCGCGTGCGGGGCGCATCTCCCTGGTCGGGCCGAGCCTGAGCGTGCCGTTGGAGAATGTCGCCTGGCGCGTGGTACTCCCGCCCGGGTACAAGCTCGACGACTATCAAGGAAGTCTCCGCCTGAGCACCGAACACAGCGCCGGCTACTTCGGCGTCGAACAATATCAGGCGCTCGTTTCCTCCACGCATACGATCGAGGCGAAGAAGGCGACGGCGCTCTTCGACGAGGCGAATGTGCTCATGCAACGCGGCGAGCAGCAGCAGGCGAGCGAAGTGCTGAGCCGCGCCGCGAAAAACGGTGCGCTCGACCAAGCGGCCAATGAAGACGCCCGCGTGCAGCTGAAAGAGCTGAAAACGCAGCAGGCGGTGCTCGGCCTCAACACCCGCCGGCAGCGCCTCTATCTCGACAACCGCGGTGATGGCGCCCGGAACGAGCAACTGGAACAGGCCGCGACGCTCAATCCCTTCATGCAGGGTAAGACCAACTTCAATCCGCAGCAGGTTGATCAACTCCTGATGGGAAACACAGTGGAGGAAAATACCGCACTGCGCGGGATCGCGGGCCGGATCGTCGAGCAGCAGCTCGCGGCCGAACCGGCGCCGAGCGCCATCGATATCACGCTGCCCGAGCGCGGGCGCGTCGTGACTTTCACGCGCAGCCTTCAGGTCGATGGCAGCGCCCCGCTCGGGCTCACGCTGACCATCGAAAAACTAAATCACACGAGCATGATGTTTGTTGTCGGCATTCTCGCCGGCCTCGCGCTCATCGCCGCAGTCGTGCTACCGAGGAAAGAACTCAGCCAATCCGTAGCCTAGCCTTGGGAGAACAAACTGTCGTGCCGCCGGTTTTCGCCAGACGGCACGGTGTTCCGCCCGCTCCCGTCGCGCGCCATGTCTAAACGGTGCGCTCCCTAGCAAAAATCGAGGGACGGGCGCTTCAGAG